>JBILCQ010000321.1:0-2598 GCA_044353065.1 Flavobacteriales bacterium
CGGTTATCTGATTTTAACCGCAGAGGCGCAGAGAGCGTCGACGAGAAATATCAAAAAAAACCTTTGCGATTCTCTGCGTCTCTGCGGTAAAAAATCAAACCGCACCAATAACTTACGGACTCACCAAATTAATCGAGAGCTGAGCATACCAGGTGCCGCCTAGCACATTCTCCTGAGCGTAAAGTTGATCACCGAAGAATCCGCGGAAGAACTCTTTATCGTTTTCGAATTTATCGAGGCTGAAGCTGTAACCATAGCGATATCCCGCCTGCAGCGACATCCAGATAAACTGATACATCGATGTTTCCCAAACAGCGCGGAAACGCAATTCACCACGACGCAGCTCGTAGTTGTTGGGAGTGGCATCGGTGTTGGCCAGGATGCGATATGAGTTACCTTCGAGCTCATAGCCAAACAAAAGAATGTTGCGCGCTGAAAGGGTTTTGCGCACGTGGGCTCGCGCCGGCGCAAGCATTTCAACACCCCACTTGCGACTCGGTGCTGTCCAGTTGAGGAGCATCACCGGAATGTAGTTGAGCTCCCCTACCCGATATGTTCGCGACAAACCAAAGCCAATCATTTTACGATCGCTTTTCTTCTTGCCATAAATGAATGCGGCGCTGTAGCGCGTGTAATTCAATGGAGTGACATTGTCGAGGTAATAGTCACCATTCAGATCGGCCGATGCTTGCGCAATGATAAACTTCTCATCACCCAATGGCTTGAAAAGTGTGGCGTTGATACCCGCAGTCGTCAGTCCATTGGAACGCAAGGTTTCATGGAGCGGATTAACGGGTCCATTCGTTGAACTTTCGAAACCCGTTCGTGCATAATTGACGCCTCCTTGCAGCACAATGTTCGTTTTGGAAATAATCGGAATATTGGCGTTCAATCGTAAGCCGCCAGCACCCGAAAACGAGCCGCTTTGGGCTACCCACGTGCTATCGCCGGATTTCCACTCGCCATAATCAACGTTGAAAGCACCTTGATAATCGAATCCTATGGAAATGAGCTTTGCCGGGCTTAAATCAAATACTTTCGGCGTGCAAAAACGTTTTGCTCCGGCATCCACAAAGTCGAGGTTTTCGTACATCGAAAAATCCTCTTCCTCGGAAGCGGTCGTATCAGTTTGAGCATAAAGCCAACAAGGCATTAACAGCCCAATCAGTGCAGCAAGTGATTTATTCATACCGTGAAGGGCTGGTTATTTTTTCACTTCCAAACGCTTCCAAACATCGGTGCGCCCGAGGGCTTCCACACCAATGTAACCGCGGATATCCAGCGTATTGTTATCGGTCATCTTGATGACACACTTGTAGGTACTGCCGTTTTCAGGATCGTAAATAGTGCCGCTATCCCATTGGTCTTTACCCAGGTATTTGAAGTCCTTCAACAAGCGATATCCCTTCAATGGCACCGAGCGCATGCTTGCATCCGGGTTGTTCTTGTCGACCTTTGGCTGGTTGGTGGCAGGGTCGTTGGGCTCCTTCAACCAAACAACCTTACCGTAATATTTATCGGATATTTTTTCAATTTTAACACGGGCCTTTCCATTGCTTGGCTCCCATACACCGATTAGTCTATCCTGCTCCAAAACCTGGGCAAATCCTGAAAGTTGAAGTGCAACGAATGCACATACGAATAGTAGTGATCTCATAGTTTATTTCTTGTAAGTGATTTCAAATTCAAAATTTCCGGTATAGGTCAAATTCTCATCGCGGTCTCCTTCAAGGTCGGCATCGAGGATGATGACCATCTCCTTTTGAAGGAAGTTATCTTTCAGTTCAGCTTCTGCTGCGGGTGAAATCTGAACGGTTGACGAATTTTTCGGAACCGGATTCAGCACTCCTGCCTTTTGCATGGGAGCATCGGCAGCGGTGAACTGCAATACGAAGTTGCGGATGTTATTGAATGCGATGCTGTCTTCAGTGATTACTTCTGCTTTGGTGAGTTTCACCGATTCTATGTGCTCAGGGAGCAAACCGCTTTCGATATCATTCAGGTTGATGGCATGCGTAGCCTGCATCGTATTGGGACCATCGAACAGGGGCCCTTCGGCGGTGATGGCAACATCTTTAATAGAGTAAGTCTTCTTGGAAGCGTCTTTACAAGAGCTCAACAGTACAATCGCAAGTGCGATGAAGAGGAGTTTTTTCATGGTGTTCAACAAATTTACAAGGCCCCAAAATAGTCGAAAAGTGGAATCATATAAAAACTTCCCTGGATCGAATATTCAAATGGAAGAATAATTCGATTCTCCATTGAGCCAACTGAAATCATCCCATTCGATTGAATTACGATGTATATATTTGGCATTCCTTTCAACCACTATTACCATGCTTAAAAAAATTACTCTTGCACTCTTCACGCTATGCGCCGCAAATCTCACCGCTCAAACAGGCTCTGATTGGAACAATTGCGGTGGCAATCCTCAAAAAAACGGTTTCGTAAATACGAGCGGACCAACCACAGACAGCATTTTATGGGAAGTCTATTCACCGGGGTATTTCGGCATCCCGAGCTTCATCGAAAACAACCACTTGGTCACTATGCGCTTCTTAGGACTAACCAATGCGCCGATAGAATGCTATGACCTGA
>JBILCQ010000322.1:0-2595 GCA_044353065.1 Flavobacteriales bacterium
ACTTGGTATGATGAAAACAATATGGCGTTGACCGACAATGTGTCGCTCGACTTTGACGGAACACAGCACTATTACTACGAAGTGATACAGCCAATAACATGTGGCAACGATCAATTTCACGTTGATCTTGTTTCATTTAGTCCACCCAATGCGGGCAATGACTTCTCAGATATATTCTGCTTCAATGAGCCCTCCGTTTTTTTAAGCAATTTATTACCCCTTGATGCCGAAGCGGGAGGAATCTGGCTATTCGAAAATCAGCCATTCGTCAACCTTGATTTTAATCCTGCGGAAGACAATCCCGGAACGTACACTTACAGAACCGCCGTAAACGGCCCATGTCCGGCAGATGAGTCATTCGTGCAACTGGATGTTCAATACGGTATTGACTACGAGGCAGGTCCCGACATTCATGTTTGTGCAGGAAGCGAAAGTGTAACTCTCGGAAGCGCGGATTTAAACTCAGTAGATTATGCCTGGACTCCGGCAATCGGGTTAAGCAATACGACTTCAGGTCAACCCATTCTGAATATTCCCGGGAATTTGAATCAAGTGTATACCGTGGAATATACCGTAACAGCGACCGATGCAGTATGCACGATAACAGATAATCTCACTGTAATAGTGGAGCCCAAACCGGAAGTAAATCTCGCACCTGAATTTGACATCTGCTTTGGTGAGTCTATCAGTATTCCAAGTGTTTCAAACGCAAATTGCACTTGGTCGCCTACCAATCTTTTCGTCAATCCTTTTGTACCGAATCCTTCCTTGCAACCCACTTCATCTGTTTACATTGGTGTATCAGCCGTTTCCAATTTTGGATGTGTGACCAACACATTCAGTCAAATCAACGTTAACCCGCTTCCATTGCTGTTTTTAGAGATACCCGCTGAAATTGGATGCAGTCCTTTATCGTTTGTGGCTGCGCCTGACACTTCCAGTCGAAATGTAGATCAACTCGTTTGGAACCTTTCAGGTGTTGGTACTTTTCTGGGAGGCCCGTTGAGTTTAAATTTATCACAGCCCGGTATCTACGATTTGGAAGTTATGGCCATTTCAGAAAACAACTGCGCTAGTACCTATTTTTTTGAAGAGGTAGCCGAAGTATTAGCTTCCCCGATCGCCTCTTTCAGCATAGACCCACAGCAACTTTCAACCTTACAACCTGTTGCTGAGTTTACCAATTATTCGATTGATGCAATTGCACACTCGTGGGACTTCAGTGGCATTGGGGAAAGCAATGAAGTTCATCCAAGCTTTCAATTTCCAAACACGCAAAACAACAATTTCATGGTCTGTCTAGAAGTTGTGCACGCCGATGGTTGTGCCGACAGCACTTGCAGAGGCATTTCCATGGATGCAGAATATGTAGTATTTGCTCCCAATGCCTTTACACCCGATGCAGATGGTGACAATGACACTTGGATACCCATGGTAAGCGGACTCGAAATTGGCGCCTATGAATTAAGCATATTCAACCGTTGGGGTGACCGTATTTTTTATTCGCAAAACCCAAGAGAACCTTGGAACGGCAACGTCGACAATGGAGATTACTACGGGCAGAACGAAGTGTATAATTGGACATTGAAGCTAAGACTCGCCTATAACGCAGAAGAGGTGGATTTTTCAGGGAGTGTGATTCTGATTCGTTAATCAGCATTTTCAAATAATGCTGTTGTCATCCTCCAACTTTTCAAAGAACTTCCATAAAGATGCTCCTAACATCGATTGAAATTTACAGTACATACGCGCCGTGTCTGAAGTAAATCATCGCAACTTTAAACCAGTGTGCAACCATTCTACAAACGAGTTGTCTTATCTTTAGGATTATCAGCAATTGCCTGTTCGTAGGATTCCTCATGAGTGTCCAAAACAGTGTCTATTGGTCATGATTTTCGGTTACATTTGTGCTGCTTAATTTTAGATCCTACTCCTTGAAAATGAAAGCTCATCAACTAAAGAGTCGACTAGTTTTTTCGATGCTGTTCGTACTATCTTTCTCTCATGCATTTACACAAGACATATACACGATTAGTCAGAACTATACCGGAGCCGGCGCAATTTCTACATGTTTTGGCTTAATTGCAGCTTCCGGAGGTAATACCAACCCGGTATATGCTAATAATGAAAACTATACATTCACCATTTGCTCCGACACTCCAGGCGATCAAGTGACCGTCACTTTTAATCTATTCTCGCTTAGCACTGTTGACACTGCTCCCGGCGATGCCAATAACGCTGACCAGATGTATGTATTTGATGGCCCTAACACTTCAGCGAATTCCTTGGGAAATTATGGTGGAAATGGCCTTCAAGGAGTAGTAATTCAAGCTACACCTCAGAATACCAGTGGTTGCCTCACTTTTCAATTTGTGTCGAATGACCAAGGCACAGGACAATTTACCGCGTCCGCATCTTGCCTAACGCCATGCTCTACACCACAAGCAGGAGGAATTATCTTGGATGGCATAACGGAAGATAGCATTCGCGTATGTGTCGATGAAGTTGTTACCTTTCAGGAGCAGGGTTCACAGGCTCAAATGGGTTTTGACCTAATCAACTACACCTGGGATTATGATGATGGCACGCTAGAAT
>JBILCQ010000323.1:0-2587 GCA_044353065.1 Flavobacteriales bacterium
TAACGCATTATCGGCTGTGGTGTATTTGATATTGTTCTCAGACAGAATGGAGGTGCATTTAGCCCCGTCGGTATGTGAGCGAATGAGAATAGTGATATCACCAGCTGCGTATCCGTCTTCGCGACAAGAGCGAATGGCCTCGAGAAGTTCATTTTCTACAAACGTTTCGTCTTTATCTTCTTCTTTCGATAGTAAATGGTTTCCGGCCACGCGCACGAATCCTGTCTTGTCTCTTTTTTTAATTTGAATTACCTCATCGTAAACTTCTCTAAAGGCAGGCAATTGCTGAGCTATTTCAGGAAAAATGGTATTGTTGAAATCAATAACAGATACGCTGCTTCTATAGTTGGCTTGCAGCGCGACCGAACGCATCGTGTTTTTGAATGTCTGCTCTGCAGCGGGCATCCCGAACTCTTCCGGAATGCGTGGTAATTGAATGAACTGATCCACATAACTGGATCGCCAGCGATAAATGCTTTGCTTGGCATCGCCGACAATGAGATTTTCATGGCCTTCTGAAAGACAATTGTGAATGAGTGGAATGAGATTCATCCACTGCATTTTGGAAGTGTCCTGAAACTCGTCGACCAGTATGTGCTTGTATCTCGCTCCGATGCGTTCGAAGATGAACGGCGCATCATTCGACCGAATGATTACATTGATCATGCGATGAAAGTCGGACAGAAGAAGTGTGTTTTCTTCTTCACGAATGGCATGAGCATATTCATTCATGCGGTCTATTAAACCCAACGTGTATACATTCTCCTTGATTTTTTTCATCAGCGAGATTCGCTTCATTGCTTCGTCTGAAAGCAATTCGCTCAGCGTGTCGGCCAGCGATTCACATTCGTCTTGAATAGGAGCAAAACGACCGTGTACTTCGGCCTTTGCTTTGGAATGCAACCAAACGCGCTCTTTCAGCAAATCTTTCAATTTGACACCGGGTGATACGATGGGCTTGTCTTGCTTGTATTTGCGGAGCGCGCTCATGTAGCCGGTTGTTTTTCCCGGGATATCCTCCGCTTCAATGCCGGCTTTCTCGAGCGTCAATACTAGTTGCTGCGCAGCAGTCACAACCGATGTCGCATGATCCTGAATGTTGCGCTTTAAAAGCTCGTGCTCACGCTGAATATCCTCCAGCTCAAACGCCGATAATTTCTGAAGCGGCTCTTGGCCATCTTCGGTAAATAACACCTTAGCTGTCGCAACGAGGGCTTCACGCGGATTCCAGCTTTTTCCTTCATCGAGCATGCCGCTGCTGTAGCGGTAGATGTATTGCGTGAGTAATTCGTCTTGACCAATAAATTCCAACATGCGATCAACCGCTTTCTCTTGAAGTGTTGTTGGGTCGAGCTCGAGATTGAAATCATTATTGAGTTGAAGATCCTTGGCGAACGAGCGAATCAAGCGGTGGGTGAAGCTATCGATAGTGAGAATGCTGAGTTGGCCATAGTGATGCAGCATGTGGTAATAGGCGGCAGACGCTCGTTGCTGCAATTGGGAAGGTGTCAACTTTAGCTCTTCGATGAGGATGCCTGTCATCGGCGACGTGTCATTGTTGGTGGCAATTGCTTTGAGTCCAGACAACACGCGGTGTTTCATTTCGGCTGCCGCCGCATTGGTGAATGTGATAGCCAGTATGTGTTTGTAATAGCCGGGATTTTCAAATCGGAGGGCGTAGGTAAGAAAGTGTAATACGAGCTGAAAGGTTTTGCCGCTGCCTGCGCTGGCTTTGATCAGAGTAAAACGTTGCGTTGTGTCCATCGTGAAAGTTGATTCGCTGAAGTCAGCAATATCGGTTGATTTTCCTTTTTTTAATGTTTGTTTCGGGTTTCTGTCGGTTAAATTTGTACGTCATTGAAAAACAGCAACCCATGAATCGTTTCGTATTGTTTTATTCATTCCTCATTATTCTTCTGACGATGCAGTCTTGCAACGAGCAAGAATCAGATAAGGACAATGAAACCAATCTTTTACCTGAATCACCAAACGTCACAATCAAGTTAGATGCAGTTTGGGATGGGTCACCTTTTCAAATGGGCCGAATTTTTACCGATAATTTTGGAAATCGAGTGCGTGCCGATTTATTTAAGAATTACATTTCTACGGTGACGTTGGTTGCAGAAGATGGATCGGAATTCCTTCTGAAGGACTTTATGCTTGTCGATTATTCGTTAAATAATGAAATCACGGCACGGCTTCCTGCAGGTAAATACACTTCACTTAAACTGGGTGTTGGTATCCCGGCAGAATTTAATACGGATCAGGACCCCTCGTTTTATCCGAGTTCAAGTCCACTCAGCGTAGCAGGTTCCCAGGGTATGTTCTGGCAATGGAGCACGGGTTATATTTTTGCCAAGTTTGAGGGAAGAGCTGATACATCGGGTGTGGCAGGTGCTGCGTTATTGCTTCCCATCGCAATCCACGCCGGTAACGATGCTAGCTTCCGTGCATTCGAATCTGAGCCATTCAACCTTGAGTTAAATGGCGCTGCCAAAACAATCAGCGTTCATCTTCAAGTAGATAAATTATTCTCACCAGACCAAGGTAATGAAGTTAATCTGACTGAAAATGCCGTCACGCACTC
>JBILCQ010000324.1:0-2570 GCA_044353065.1 Flavobacteriales bacterium
TGCTAAGATCAACAGCGCTTAGAATAGTGTCCATCTCATCTACGCTCAACACATCAGGCAGATGTCGACCAATACGCGGTGTGTCGATTAGCTCAAGCGGATCCGACTTCACTTCCTTCTCCAATAACAAATAACCATAAAAGCTTTTCAGTCCTGAGATAATGCGCGCTTGGGAAGTTGGTGCTATTCCAACGTCATTCAGCATACTTAAAAAACCTCTTATATCGTCGAGCGTGATTTGATCCGGCGATTTTCCACCGAGCGACATTTCAGCAAAACGTTCCAGCTTGGCGACATCCGCGGAATAGGCCTCGAGCGAATTACCCGCCAATGACTTTTCCAGTCGGAGGTAGTTTAGAAAGCCACGCTGGGCGATGGGCCAGTTCATTCTTTAGGATTGTAGGATTATAGGATAGTAGGATTATAGGATAGCAGGATTGTAGGGATGTCGGCATTCCATATATCAACATAATCGTAAAAGTACTCTTAAACTATAAGCGAAGGAGTAGCGCATTGCCTGTCCTCCAATAATCCTATCACCCTTCTAAAATGAAAAACCCCCGGCCGTTGCCAGGGGATTTTCAAACTAAATTACCTAAACAAATTCTATATTAATTAACCAAATACTACTATAAATGCCGTTGCATTTTCCTGTAGTAACTTTTAAGTCTTATTTATACCACAATTGCTTGCTTATCAAAATTGCTTCTTGAACAGTTATGCGTTCACCATCATTATAAGCAGTAACAAAAGGGCCAGGTAGCTTGCTACTATCATTCGTAATTTTCACCCGGGCATCTCTAGCATCTTTATACTGAGTGAAGTTTCCCGTTGTGTATTTTACCCATCCGTTGTGGTGTTCAATATTATATTCTTCTTCAAAGGAGAATTTCTTCTTCAAATAGCTTTTATCAACAATACGATGTGCAGCCAAAATTTGAACTTTGTATGTAATACCCTTCTCCGCTGAAGGCACCGCCGTTACTGCAGAAACTGTTGATCCGTTCACTTTTGCAACGACCATTGACTCCTCATTTTGGGATTGCATTTTGGAAGATTTATCTGACTTCACGGGGTCGCTCACAGCGCTATTCTCTTGACTTTTCGGCGTGACTTGCAATTCACTCTTTGATTCTGTCAACTTATTTTCAGCAACAGAGTTGACGTTATTCTTGTTATTCGTTTCAGGCGTTTGTTCAGATTTAACGGCTGCTTCAGCGTTGTTTTGGGGTGCCTCGGATGCCGCGACAGCTGAAACTTCAGGCACTTGCGCTGTATTCTCAACAGCTTTATTCTCGTTGACTGTTTCAGAAGAAGTTTCGGAAGTGTTGACCGTAGCAACTTCGCTCACTGGAGTATTCTGAGCAATTTGATTGTTTTGCGCAGGCACTAAATCGGCAGGAGTCTGTGTTTGTGTTACATCAACCGTAAATGGATTACCATTTTCAGTATAAGAAAGCTGTCCACGTATAATAGGCACGGTTCCATCACTAATACAGAGCACGCGGTAAGAGACCTCAAATGAGGATGCATTCGGAACTTCAAACCAAACGAACTTAATTGAATTGGCATCCTGCGTAATTACGGCGCCCCCATCATTATCGCGATTCGTGCTGCAGTTATCCGGAAGAATCTCCAGTATCTTACCGAAACCTACTATACGATTATTATTCACTTTCAAACGCACCAGATATTCATTATCACCCATTCGCTCAATTATTCTTTCACACGCCATTTCGGCTACAGGTTCTTCCACCCGAATGGATGTATAAGTTGTCGCATCTACTGATAATGGATTTTCGACGGGCTGCCTTACTGCAATGGTGCGCGTTGGCACATAAATATCTTCGCGAATGTTTTCCTTGACATAAGAGAATAAGCCCTTCACCTCATAAGCACCTTCCACACCAGGCTCGCTTTCGATGTAGTAGGTAACCTTGAAAACAGGCTCCTCGGGTAAATTCATCCAAACGAATTTGGCTTTATCACCGCTGAATGTAAACGACGCACCCTGAATGTCTGCCGGAGTAGCTACAAATCCTTTCGGAAGCGTAAGCTCCAATTTGGAAAAACCTTGCACATCTCCTTTTCTTACGTTCACCTCTACCAATGATTTGACCCCCGGAACAAGCATTGACGGCGTATTGTTCTCAACCAATACCGTATCTGAGCTAAATATCCCTAACAGCAAAAAGGCCAGGTAGCTGAAGAAGATGAAAATGGTTTTTATCATAGGGCTGACGTGATAGACTTGTTTTTCGTTCCCAAAAATCATGGGAAGTGCTATGTGTCAGACCCTCGCTGTAGCACAATTGCAAACAGCTAAATGTGAATTCAAAAAAAGAGGCCCTCCAAGTGGAAAGCCTCTCTATATCAACTGTTTTTATGCTTACTTCTTCTTATCAAACTTCGCGTAGCGAGTCTTAAACTTATCGATACGACCGGCTGTATCCACCAATTGCATCTTACCTGTAAAGAATGGGTGTGAAGTGTGTGTGATTTCGAGCTTCACAACAGGATATTCATTTCCGTCTTCCCACTTGATTGTCTCTTTAGTATTGGTGGTTGAT
>JBILCQ010000325.1:0-2569 GCA_044353065.1 Flavobacteriales bacterium
CGGCGCAAGCTCAGCGTGTTGATGTGCTGGAGAAGTTGGCATTACTTCGAAAAGAATCTGAGCTGGTATACGGCGATCCATTGAAGATGGATGTCATCGATGCGAACTATGATAGCGGAGCATTTCTATCTCCGATGTTGCTCGTCAACAATGACCCATTCCATAAAACAAGCACGCATGAGGTTGAGGCCTTCGGACCTATCACGACGCTCATGCCGTATGATACGCTGGAAGACGCCATTGCTCTGACCAAAATGGGAAAGGGCTCTTTGGTGTGCAGCATTACCACGCATGACAATCGCATTGCGCGCGATTTTGTGCTGGAAAGCGCTTCGCACCACGGACGTATTTTGGTGCTCAATCGAGAGAGTGCGCCGGAAAGTACCGGCCATGGATCACCTATGCCGTTGCTGGTGCACGGAGGTCCGGGCAGAGCGGGAGGAGGTGAGGAGATGGGAGGCAAGCGCGGTGTCATGCATTATTTGCAGCGCACTGCCATTCAGGGTTCACCCACAACGCTCACAGCCATTACGCATGTATATCAATACGGAGCTCATCAGCCCGAAGCAGAGCCACATTTATTTAGACAGCATTTCGAAGATTTGCAAATAGGACATACGGTGTTCACACACAAGCATACCGTTACGGATGCTGATATTGTGAATTTCGCCAATGTGAGCGGCGATAATTTCTATGCTCATATGGATGCTACTTCCCTCGAAGGAACCATTTTCGAGCGAAGGGTGGCACACGGATATTTCGTGCTTTCGAAAGCAGCCGGATTGTTCGTAGATCCGAAGAAAGGTCCGGTGTTGCTCAATTATGGCCTCGATGAAGCACGCTTTACCAAACCCGTATATCCGGGAATGACGGTAGGAGTTCGGTTTACCGTGAAGGAAAAAGTCGATCAAGAGAAGAGATCGCCGGAAGATATTGCCAAGGGTATCGTGAAGTTTTTGGTAGACGTATATGATGAAACAGGCGAAACGGTTGCCCTGGCTACTATTCTAACCATGGTTAAAAAACGAAACCAGGATTAACTTGAAACGATTTCTTATCGTCATATTTCTTACTGTTTTGGGTGGGAGAGTTTTCTCTCAAGGACGATTGGATTCCCTCTATTTCAAAAGTGATTTAATTGCTGATCTTGAAAGTCTGAAACAAGAATTGCTCAAAAGCCATCCGAGTCCATTTGAATTTTGTGACGAGCGTTATTTCGACAAAGTTTTTGAAGCCAGTTCATATGTGATTGAAGAGCGAACGACGCTTGCTGAATACACGGTTATCGTTTCCAATCTGTTGAATACACTTAAAGACTCACATACCGCAATCGACTACGGTCAGTTGCTTGATTTGCAATTTTCGCGTGGTGGATTTTATATGCCTCTAGGTCTAGAGTTAGCGCAACCTTCCAACGGAAATAAGTTATTGGTTACGCAGGATTGGGAAAGTAAGATTACGCCGGGAAGCGAGTTGCTTTCCATCAATGGAATTCCGGCGGATAAGCTTTTGAAGCGCGCTACCGACTATGCGTGTGTTGAAGGCGACGCCGATGAGGCAAGGAAAGCAGTTGCCGTTTCAATTCTTTCTATTTGTGCCGGTCTGAAAAGGCCATATCAATCGCTCAACAAAATTGAAATAGTTGATTTTAATTCAACCGACACTATAGAAGTCGATATAAGAGGATATCAGCGAAAGGAATTTTATAAGGAGCGTATGAAACGGTTGCATGCTCGCCAGCCATTTCCGGTTCAGCTGACGCTGGATTCAGCAAACAATCTTGCGATATTGCAAGTAACGACATTTGCTCCTTCTGCAACAAAGCGATATCGTAAACTGATTTCAGATTGTTTTCGCAAAGTCAAAGAGGGAAACTATACTAACTTGATTATTGACCTGCGAAATAATGGTGGAGGCAGCAGCTCGCTTGTTGAGTATGTGTATTCTTTCATCGACACAACCGGCTACAATACACCCAGCAATGTCATTGGTCGTAATAGCAGACTATCGAATTCGCGCTCGCGATTGATGAATTCAGCGTTTGGTGATTTGATAATGGCGTTGTTTTATGCTCGCGATGAGGATGTGCAGAGCTTTCGTCACCTAGCGCAATTGCCACTGGGCGAAGTTGACACCGTTTACTTTAAGAATGCGGTGAAGCAACCGACTCATACCGTTTTCAAAGGATTTTGCTACTTGCTCATCAATGGATTGACAGCTTCTGCGGCGGTCGATTTTACGAGTGCCTTCAAGAAAAGAAATCGCGGCGCATTGATTGGTCAACAATGTTTGGGCCCGATAACGGGCACTTGGGGGAACCCTGCTGCTTATGTGTTGCCAAGAACCGGACTGCGGGTTTCTATAGCGACTATTCGATACAATTACGATGATACTTTTCGCTATGATCGGCAAGGAATTATGCCTGATTATTGGGTGGGACGAAGTGCAGACGATATTTACATGGACCGTGACACACCGGTTGAATTTGTTATAAATCTTATCAAAAAGTGATGCGCAGAATTATTCTATTCTTTTTTACAGCTCAGCTTTTTTCAAATTTTTCAATTTC
>JBILCQ010000076.1:0-9004 GCA_044353065.1 Flavobacteriales bacterium
CTTTGTGCTTTCTTTAATTTTTTTTATCGTATCAATCCAAATGAACTCATCAAATTCTTGTTTGGTGCGTGATGAGGTATTCGGCAGTATGTAGTAGTTCTTTTTTAATTGGACATTATTGGGTAATGATGGAATCATACTCATATCGACTAAACCATATGTGTACCCCTTTTGAATGAAAACTTTAGCAATTTCTTTCTTATGTTGATTAAAACTATTTCCGTGTGCATAGGCACCTAACATGAAATAAGTGAATAAATAAAAACTTGTTTTGCCGTTAAAAAGTAGATGATTAGCCTCCCCTGAATTTACAATTTCAACAGACTCTCTAATTCGATTAAGGTCGTCAAGTTTAGAGCCCTTCAATTGATCAAGCATAACTTTATCATTGGCCTCATATTGGGGCATAATGTCAAAAAAATCAAAGGAGTTTTTCCTTGCAAAATTTCTATTTCCAAATTCATGATACTCCTTCAAACTTGACCAATATTTATGAGTGTATCCAGCCAAATATATAATGCCCCATACCTTAAGTCTTTCTTTTCGGTAATAAAGGGAATTCTCTTTTGACTTCGCGGTTCCGATGATTATAAAATCAATCATAGTGTCCTTTGCCCTTGCTATAATCAAGATTAATAATCATCGAAATTACGAATTACACAGCTTCCGAGATACTAAGTACACTAAATTTATTAGCGTATGATTATCGTATAATAGACTACGCCTGCTTTTTGAAAACGAATCTGTACGTGATCACCTTGCCATCGGGTGCAGTGTCGTTCGATAATTTGATTTTGGAAAGCTTATTTACGACGTATTCCGTAAGCTGCGGACTGGTTGAGTTGATGTGTACTATTTGAATCTTCCCGGAAGCATCAATCTTGAAACTCACCTCCACTAAACCGTCCAGATTAGGTTGCTGTATCTCCGTTTTGGCGGGCTTACCCTGAGCGAAAACATCAAGCGAAAACATCGTAAGAAAAAGGGCAATTACGAGTTTCGCTAAAGGCTTTGTAAGAATGTCGGTATGTGAGATTCTAAAAATCATCCGGAGAAAAAGAAAGACGCTTACTTCGTTGGTTTGGTTACTTCGTGTTCAAAATTATTTCGTTCGGTTAAGTCATTCGATTTTTCAATCTATACTCGCTTCCTGAATAAACAAATTATGATGCGTTTCGGTTTTGTATGCCTGTTGTTTGTCACAACTCGTTTTTTTTCGCTTGCACAAGTAGTGCCAGACACAACTCAAATAAACATCGGTGACAAAACGATTATTGTGATTGATGCCAGTCCGACAGAAAAACCCGCACCTATAATCGACAACTTGAACCCCACTGCGGAACCGGCGGTAGATCCGGACACCGACTTGAAATATGAACTAAACCACTTCGCCGGTGTCGACTTCGGTTACTGCATGCTGCTCGACTCGCGCGGCAGTCTAAACCGTGACAGCACTACCGATTGGCTATCCATCAACAACGGTCGCTCGCTCACTTGGCGTCTCAACATTCTGGAAGCCAAAGCCAGAATCTATCAGGATTACGTGGGCATTTACACAGGGTTTGCTGTTTCCTACTGTAGCTATGGATTTACCAACAACATCAGTATCGATGTCAATGACAGATCGGAGGTAACCGGACTGCCAATCGACACCGAAGTGAGACAATTTTACAAAAACAAGCTAAGAACCACAACGCTTCAAATACCCGTCATGATTGAGTTCAATACTCGAAAGGAGAATAAAAAGAATTTCCATTTTGCCATTGGAGCACTCGGTGGATTGGTTTCATCTGTAATCACCAAACAAAAGTGGGAAACAGATGATGAACGATTTACCGAGCGACGGAAAAGTAAATTCAGAACTACGCCTTATACTCTCGACCTCTCTTTCCGCATGGGCTACCGAAAAACCGCACTGTTCTTCACATATGCGCTCACACCCCTTTTCAAAGCAAACGAAGGGCTTCCTGTTTATCCTATCAGCTTCGGGGTTCAGTTGATTCAATTCTAGACCATGACCACCTGGTCTTCGCCGACAGGAGATTCTCCTTTGTAACACTGCAACAAGCGGGCTACTGTCACAACATCCTTTTTACAATAGGTTTCGATTCTATCAAGATCTCCCTGGTCGTAATAAACGCTTCGCACCTGACTTCCATCTATATCATCTTTCGGTGTTGGAATACCGAAAATCTTTGCGAGCACCTTTATCGATGTGTAGTTCTTGTAATCACCAAACTTCCACAACTCCATGGTGTCTAGATGCGCAACCTCCCATGGTTTTTTGCCGGCGATATTCAACAATAACGGTAGCTTGATGCGATGAATAAGCATGCGCCTGCACAAATAGGGGAAATCAAATTCCTTCCCGTTGTGCGCGCATAGCATGCGAAACGGATGATTGGTGCGCGACTCCAAAAGCTCCGAAAAATCGGCCAGCAGTTTATACTCATCGTGGCCGTAAAAGGACGTCACTCGAAACACGCGTTCATTCATGCGCATGGCAAAATATCCGACACTGATACATACAATTTTACCGAACTCCGCATAAATGCCGGCCTCCGAATAACTCTCTTCCACCGTGGTGCCATTCTTCTCTCTCGAATACCTGCTTTTATCGGTCCACAATTGCTTCAACTCGTCGTCGAGCATTTCGAAACCGGCTTGTTGAGGAACTGTTTCAATATCCAAAAACAAGACTTCATCCAGTCGCAATTGATCTAGCATAAACATTGATTTTAGGTAAGTAAAATTCCCGGTGATCCAAATACAGGCAGGTCCTGCAAATCGTCGTCATACATGTCGGGCATGTAAACAAACTTCTTATCGAAGATGCGGTTACCGATGTAATAGCTCACCCAATATCGATGACTGAGCTTCAACGAATCAGGCATCAACAACTCGAATGGTTTAACGCTTTCGGCAGGAACATCATTCAGCAGAAATCGCAACGTTGCTGTTTGCTTCTCCTTTCCCTCGAGCTTCCCTTCTCCGGATGCATTTACAATTACCGTTTCCAATGGTTCTTTTCTGTTGTTGATGATATACACAGACCAGTTGTCGCGGTTGGGCAAAAACGCGATGTACACACCGCTCACTTCTTCTATATCTAAATCTTTCTTCATTTATTCGATTTTGAAGTTTGAGAAATACGCATGGCTATATCCAAATAGCAGTATAAGTCAACGGGCATATGCTTCACGCGCTCTTTGCTTTGTGTGTGCCCCAAACGAACAACCACGAGTTCGAGATCGGGAACACACAACACGTATTGCCCACGCAAACCGCGACAGGCAAAGAACGAATGGCCTTCGTGATCGCCCATCCACCACTGCCTTCCATACCAGTTGCACGGTTCTGATTTTTCGTCAGGAACACTGTGAGGTGTGATGGATTCTTCAACCCAAGAAGATGAAATAATCGTATCGCCTCGCCACACACCATCGTGCATGAAAAGCAGGCCCAATCGAGAAAAATCGCGAGCCGTAGCGTAAAACCCGCTGAACGTTTTCTCGATGCCATCTTCTCTATCCAAGTTCCAAAAAGCATCTTGCTCTGCGCCAACGCGACTCCATAAACGCGACGAACAGTAATCCGAAACCGCAATACCTGTGGCTTTTTTCAAGATCATTCCAAGCAACACCGTATTGCCTCCTTCATACGCCCAGAGCGTCCCCGGTTGTTTTTGCACATGGTAGTCGAGCGTGACTTCCGTCAAATCCTTACCGTAATACGACTTAGCCATGTATCCAAACGGGCTGCTGTAACTCTCACCGAAAGGAATACCACTTGTCATGTCCAGCAAATGCCTTATGGTAAGAAGCGTGTCCATTCCTGTGCGATATGCTTCGAGATAATCACCCACTTTGTCATGAATGCTCTTGATGTACCCTTCCTGCACGGCCATACCCACCAGAATCGAGGTGATGCTCTTAGCCATCGAAAAAGAATTGCTTAGCGTATGTTCATCGCCCTCCCGATACTGTTCGAATAAAACGGAATCACTCCTCAAAACCAAAAGCGCAGTTGTCCCCATCGAATCACTCCATTGCTGCTCTTCGGGCGACAATTCCATTTGGTTATAATATGCCGATAAATACAGTGGGCTCGGCGAAGTGGCACCGACTTTTCGCACGTCAAAATAGGGCATGTCGTCAATGTCCGGGCTTTTAGTGCCGACGAGATAGGTTTTGCGAACACCGTATAATACATGTTCGTTGCCGGTTACCCATAGTGCCACAACAGCCAACATTATTAGGGTAATCAAAGCGAATATAACCTTCTTCAAAACTCTCATGCGTCGATTTTTTCGCAAGGTAATGCGCTGCCCAATCGCACCGATTCCATTTGAGAATATTCAAGTATAAAATTTGGTTTAAGCATATAAACAGCGACAACTTGCCGCCATGAAAATTGCTCCCGGAAAAGAAGTCGCCGTGCACTACACACTATACGCTATTGGCGACGAAAAAGAATTGATTGAAGAAACTCGCCATGACGACCCAATGCGTTTTGTTTTCGGACAAGATTCCATGCTAGCCAAATTCGAACAAGCTCTCTTGGGATTGTCTGCCGGAGACTCGTTCACCGTTTCTATTCCTTGTGAAGAAGCGTATGGCGATGAACAAGAAAACCTATTTATCGAATATCCGAAAAGCATGTTTATCGAAGACGGTGAGCTCGACGAAGAGATTTTTCAGGAAGGGGAAATTATTCCTCTTGAAAGCCCCGATGGCGATATCATAGAAGGTGTTATTTGCGAGGTGAAGTTAAACTCGGTGGTACTCGACTTCAATCACCCGCTGGCCGGAGAAGACTTGTTGTTTGAGGGTTCGGTTGTTTCCGTTAGCTGATTCACAAGCGTGATGTTCACAAGAAAAAACTTGGCTCGCTTGTCCGTTGAATTTGCTGTTTTATTTCGCTGTGCATGAAAAGGTCTGCGTTCAAAACATCCGCTAGTACTATCTCGTCGATATCTACCATCATCGGCATAACGCTCGTACTCATTCTTGTTGGAACCCTGCTGATTGTTTCGCTTCTTGGAAATGCCGTTACGGGTCATTACCGCGGCCAAGTAGTTGTTCAAGTAATGCTCGCCGACGACATTTCACTTCAAGATGCTCAGCTCCTGAAAAAACACATCGAAGGCAAACCCTTTTGTTCGGAGGCGTCTTTTCTTTCGAAAGAAGAAGCGGCTGCTATGATGGAAGAAGAGCTGGGTGAGGAATTCGTCGATTTTTTGGGATACAACCCATTGCCTGCGTCGATTGACATTCACATACAGCCCGATTTCAGTGAAGAAAACAAACTGAAAGAAATCGTACAGGAACTCGAAAAAAATCCTGCCGTGAATGAAGTTGTTTTCCAGCACGATCTATTACGTCAGATGAATACCAACCTGAATAAGTGGAGTGTTGGGATTTCGCTAATTGGAGTTGTGTTACTGATTATCGCTATTGTATTAATCGTGAATACAATTCAACTTGCCATTTTTTCGCAACGCTTTATTATCAAGAGCATGCAGCTGGTTGGCGCAACCCACTGGTTTATTCAGAAGCCCTTTTTAAGAAAAGGATTGTGGTTTGGTTTCCTTGCCTCCATCTTGGCTCTTGCAATTCTGTTCATGCTTTTATATGCGTTTCGCGCCGATCTTCAAGACATGATCACTATCTTACAAGAGGGGCAGCGCTTGTTGGTTTTGATGGGTGGCGTTCTCCTCATCGGACTATCCCTAAGTGGCATTGCAACAGCGTATGCCGTGAATAGATTCATCCGCACCGACGCCGATAAACTCTATTAATCGCGAACGAAAACAAAGATTCGTTTGTTATTTGTCTATGTCAACTACACGCAAAACCGCCGTTCTTCTGGTCAACCTTGGGTCGCCCGATAGCCCAAACCCATCCGATGTAGCATCTTACCTCACCGAATTTCTGAACGACCCGCGTGTCATCGACGTCAATTGGATTGGACGAAAAGTGCTTGTGAATGGAATCATTGTGCCCTTTCGCCATCGCAAGAGCGCTAAGGTGTATAAGGAGCTTTGGACGCCCGAAGGATCTCCTCTGATCTATTACGGTAGACAATCGCAGACAAAACTGCAGGAACGTTTCGGTGGAAGCGAAAGCAACACGCGCGTGTTCCTTGCCATGCGCTACAAAAACCCATCGATAGAGTCGGCATTGGCCGCCATCATGAAATGGAATCCCGATAAAATCATTGTGCTTCCCTTATTCCCGCACTATGCCTCGGCATCGACCGGCTCAGTCATCGACAAATGCATGCGCATCATGCGCGACATGTGGGCTTTTCCGGAAATACAATTCATCAATCAATTTTGGGATCATCCTCTCTATTTGCAGGCCTTTGCAAATCGTGCGAAGCAATTCGATATCGCTTCATACGACCACGTGATATTCAGCTATCACGGACTTCCGGAGCGACAGGTCGATAAAGTGTATGAAGACCGCGCGTGCCGCAACCACTCGTGCGAACATGAAATAAACGACGAAAACAAACACTGCTACAAGGCAACGTGCTACGCCACAACCCGCGAAATAGCCATGCGATGTGGCATAGATGAGTCTCGCTACACGGTTGCTTTCCAATCGCGCTTGGGAGGAGGCTGGATCCAGCCATTCAGCGACAAGGTTATTGAAGAGCTTGCTAAAAAAGGCGCCAAGAAGTTGCTCGTCTTTTCTCCCGCATTTGTTGCCGACTGCTTAGAAACCACGATTGAAATCGGCGAAGAATATCAGGAGTTATTCGAAGAGCACGGCGGTGAAAAAGTCCAACTAGTGCCGAGTTTGAACGATGGCGATGACTGGATCGATTTGCTCGAAGATATCGTGCGGAAACGCCTGTAGTTATTTGAACCACGACGCATACATCACGTAGTTGTTGGCGATGCGTTGCACTTCTCCTTCAAACAATTCTTTGCTCAGCTCCTTCACTTTTTTAGCTGGAACTCCGGCATATACGCTTCCGCTTTCCACGCGCGTTCCTTCGAGTAATACCGCTCCGGCAGCTACAATGCTGTTGCTCTCTATCACACAATTATCCATCACGATGCTGCCCATACCAATGAGGACATTGTCGTGAATGGTGCAGCCATGCACAAGAGCGTTGTGTCCGATCGATACGTTGTTGCCAATGGTCGTTGCCGCTTTCTGATAGGTGCAATGAATTACAGCACCATCTTGAATATTCACCCGATTACCCATCACAATGCTGTTCACATCGCCTCTTACCACCGCGTTAAACCACACACTGCATTCGTCGCCCATCACCACGTCACCCACAACGGTAGCGTTTTCCGCGAGATAACAGTCGTTTCCCGTTTTTGGCTCAACGCCTCTTACTGATTTGATTAGTGCCATATTCTACTCTGAATAGTTTTGATTAACTCGGATTTCTGTTTCGAATAAAGGGTGAAACACTAGTCCCAAGCTCAAAACTAAAGAACAATTTCAATTAAACAGCAGTGAACGCTCACCCGAAAAAATGCACATTCGAAATTGCAGGACATAACAAATGAATAAGCCCCTAATCAATTAAAAAATCAAAACTCACGAATAGCCAAATCGTGAAGACTTTATGCCGCCAATACAAAAGCACAAGTATCGGAGAGGCGATATTTATCGCAAGTGTTGCATTTTTTAGGCTGTATTTGATGATCGGCAGCGCAAATTAGATTGCACAGACATCAACAAAATCAAGCAAAAGAAATCACTTGACTTTTGGCTAACTATTACTCTCTCAAACTCCTCAAAACAACTCAGCACGACAAATCCCCACCCAAGTAATTACTCCTACATGCTTAAGTTGTAGGTCGCTTTACACCAAGCTAGCGGCACATGTCTTAGTTTGAGGGTAGCCTTCATAATCCTTAAAATACTTCGTGTTTTGCTTGAAGTAAGTTTTCACATAATCACAGACTTGCTTAAAATTTTTGATTTCAAGATTTTTTCGGTGGTGTTTTCATGCGCAATTACAATTAGGCTAGCCATTAATCCAGTCATGTGGATTCTTTTTATTTTAAATGGCGCACAAGAAAGCCGCATCGAAAGAGTCGACGTGTTTATTTTAATTTCGATTTTATGTTTTCAATTTGTTTCTTTATTCTTTCCGCTCCTTCTTTTTCGAAACGTTTCTCATTTCTTTGAAATGAATCCTTCTTGCTAGCAATCTGCCTTTTTATAGAAGAGGCGGCATCCTTGTTGCTCTGAATGGATGCTTGTTTTTGAAGGTCGCTAATATGTCGTTTAAAGTTTTCGTTGATTCTTTTATATTGTTCCTTATGCTTAACGAGATCCTCCTTGAGTTTTTCGATTTGCTTTTTTATTTCCAATTTATCCATTGCGTTATATATTAGAGATGGTAAGTTAATTATTATTCTAAAACACTTTTGAGCTTGACACGCATACGGGCTGTTATGCAAACATACAAAACCATTACAATAATATAAATGCTCTTCTAACGACATTTTTCGACAGCAATTGATTGCTCAAAAAACTAAGTCACCAATCATACGTTCTGAGAAATCTCAAAGTAAATTGTTGAGTGACCCAGTATTACAAACTTGATTATAAGCATTATTCAAGATAGGCTCATATACGTGAATCACTGGAAATTGGCGATTATCATTTGTTTCGAATTATCAATGAATTAGAGGTGTATCAATCTGAATTACCGTGTCCTGGTAAGTGCACCAATGTCCGAATAGCGGTATTTTTGGATTATACGCAGTTCACCCGGCCCAATTCTCCCTATCCAAACTTCTATACAAAATGGCCTCAGCCAAATGCTGACTTTCGATGCGTTCGCTGCATGATAAATCAGCAATCGTTCGGGCGACCTTTAAGATTCGATCATAGGCGCGGGCACTCAACTTCAATCGCTCCATAGCGGTTGAAAGCAGTCGTTTACCCGACTCATCTATCGCGCAGTGCTCCTTCAACCAGGCCGTGATTGGCGATGGATTGAATTTCGAAACCAAGTTCTA
>JBILCQ010000077.1:0-8999 GCA_044353065.1 Flavobacteriales bacterium
GCCAAATCGGCATCTAATGTTCTCGGGTATTTTAGCAGGTCTTCTGCGTTGTTGAATTGTGTAGGGTTGACGAATATGGAGGCCACAACCCTGTCGCATTGCTGTGAAGCAAGCTCCAAGAGTGAGGCGTGACCGGCGTGGAGCGCTCCCATGGTGGGCACAAAGCCTATGGTTAATCCAAGTTGTTGCTGAGAATTCACCCAACTGTCTACTTGGCTAATGTGTTCGAATACAGCGAGTGACAAGGTTTTTGTAAAAAATGTGAGGCCCCAAATGTAATTGTTTGGAAAATCTGAGGAAATTTTATTACTATCTTTGCCACCGCTTTCGGTAACTAATACTACAGCATGAGTACTAAAACAAAAATTCTCTACGTATCTCAGGAAATCCTTCCTTTCACTCCCGAAACACCTACAGCTCAGCAAAGTCGCTCACTTCCTCAAGCCGTCCATGAAGGCGGTAAAGAAACCCGGATCTTTATGCCCCGGTATGGTAAAATCAACGAGCGTCGCCATCAATTGCACGAAGTGATTCGTCTGAGCGGAATGAATCTGATTATCGACGATACTGATCATCCACTTATCATTAAAGTGGCCAGCATTCCTCAAATCAGACTGCAGGTGTACTTCATTGACAATCAAGAGTTTTTTCATCGTAAGGCATTTTTCCACGACGAGAACATGAACATGTTCCCCGACAACGATATGCGTATGATATTCTTTACGAAGGGAGTTTTGGAAACAGTGAAAAAACTGGGTTGGGCACCGGATGTTATCCATTGCCACGGCTGGTTTACCTCATTGATGCCGCTCTACGTGAAGCAACTTTACAAGCGTGATCCTCATTTTGCCGATGCAAAAGTCGTTACCTCTGTCTATGCAGACCAGTTTGAAGGTAAACTCGATGGGAAGATTGCTCAAAAGATTTCGTTCGATGGTATTGGGTTGGATCAAATGGAACACCTCAAGAATCCAACATACGAGAACCTCACTAAATTGGCACTTCAGCATTCAGATGGGGCCATACTTGCGGAGGCGGGCACTATGCCATCTCTTGAAACGTATTGCAGTAGTCTCGATCTACCTACGCTGAAGCCATTCAGCGAGATGGATCAGTTGAGTGCTACAGATGAATTTTATGACTCTATTGTGTTGGGAAAGCCAGAGCTCGTTGATTAAGCAGAATTACCATCCAAGATTAAATAACAAAAGCCTCAAGCAATTGGGGCTTTTTCTCGTTTGCTTTGTGTCGTTATGGCTTGTTGGATGCAAACGTCCCGACGAAAGCTTGGGAGAAAACTTGCAGCCCATCGATGATCGATTGATTGCGGCCGTAACGGATTCGTTTCATCTCGAAATGAGCACGGAGCGAGTAGATTCGCTGCGCACCGATCTGTTTGCCAATATTCTCGTAGGCAACTATATCGATGAGCAATTTGGTGCTGTAAAGTGCAGGGGTGTTATGCAGTTTGCCCCCGATTTAACGGCTGCTGATACGCTGCCGACAGACCGAGAAGTTTTCGCCGTCGAATTGAAACTGGCCTATCAGCCGGAAGCATACGGAAACAATGCGCCGATGTACTTTCAGGTACAACAGCTGACGCAGCCCATCTACCTCGATTCTGCTTATTACAACCACGATTTGCCCCAGCGCAATTTGCAGAATCTCATTTTAAGTGGCCGTGAAACTCACCTTACACGATCTGAATACTCTTCCGCTTTTTCTTCCGGCTCCATGGAATACCTTACATTGAACTTGCAGCCGTCGCTAGGACAGTATTTGCTCGCCAATGAAGAAGCATTGTCCAATTTTGATTCATTTGCTCAGTATTTCAATGGTTTGGTGGTGAGCTCCAATACCATGGATGGCCGCGTGGTAAGCTTCTCGACAATTTATTCGTCGATGACGGTCTACTACCGCTACGCCGGTGAAGACCGCATGAACATTGGTACATACACATTCAAATACACCTCTTCGTGTGAAGCTTACTCGGTAGTTGAACAACAATACTTCGGTAGTGATATACAGTCGCTCACCTCTAGCAACCCGCTGGTGAGCGACCAAAAGGCCTACCTTCAAGGTGGTGGTGGTACTCGTGTGCGTCTCGACTTGAGGGATGTGCTTTGGTTGCGCGAAAAACCGGATGTGGTAATCAACAGTGCGGAGTTGGTTGTGCCTTTCGATACCGACACGAAATACGCCTTGCTCGATAGTGTGAATGTCGTGTATGAAAAATCGGATGGTTTGTTTTCGCTCACGGCCGATGTATTTCGATATCCAGGAGGTAACTTCGACAAACGGTCGGGCTATTACCGATTCAACATTACTTCGCACGTGCAAAGCATACTGCTGGGCGAGATTGAAGAAACAGAGTTAATCATGGTGGCAGGACCTCGCGTAAACGGCTTGTATAACTCTATGGGCGTGCGCAGGGCAACCTTAAACGGACCTCAATATGGCAGCGAACCAACTCTGAATACGCGCCTCGTGATTACTTACAGTTATTGAGTTAGTTTTCCTTTACTTTTGAAGCGACTTATACCAAATCAACCATGTGTGGAATAGTAGGATTTATTGGGAACCAGCAGGCGTATCCCATTTTGATTAAAGGTCTCAAGCGACTTGAATACCGCGGCTACGACAGTGCCGGCGTGTCGATGTTGGAAAACCAGACCTTTAATCAATACAAGTGCAAGGGCAAAGTGGCCGATTTAGAAGCGCTTGTGAGCGGGAAGGATATTGACGGAACCATGGGAATTGGTCATACACGATGGGCAACACACGGTGTGCCCAACGATGTGAATGCTCATCCGCATCTTTCCGGCGACGGAAACTTGTCGTTAATCCACAACGGAATCATTGAAAATTACGCAACGCTGAAAGAGGCGCTGATTGGTCAGGGACATACGTTCAAGAGCGATACCGACACGGAAGTTCTGGTCCATTTCATTGAAGACATCATGTCGAAAACCGGCAGTGATTTGTTTGAAGCGGTGCGTGTTGCCTTGTGCGAAGTGGTGGGGGCTTACGCCATTGTGGTGATGGATCGCCGCCAACCCGGTAGACTTGTATGCGCAAAGAAATCGAGTCCACTCGTCATAGGCATTGGAGCCGAAGGCGATTATTTCATTGCTTCCGACGCGACCCCGTTTATTGAATACACCAAGAATGTGGTTTATCTGGAAGACGAAGAGGTGGCCCTCATTGACCGCCAGTCGGGATTGAAAATCGTGACCATTCAAAACCAACAGAAGGATCCATACATCCATGAACTTGAGCTGAAGCTCGAAGCCATCGAAAAGGGCGGCTACGATTCTTTCATGTTGAAAGAAATACACGAGCAACCTCGATCTATTCACGACTCGATTCGAGGCCGACTCAACCTCAACCATGGCATGCTCAAAATGAGTGGTATTGACCGCCATGAAGAGATTTGGATGAATGCCAACCGCATTATTATCGTGGCCTGCGGCACCTCATGGCACGCCGGGTTGGTAGCTGAGTATCTGTTCGAAGAGTTTGCGCGCATACCCACTGAGGTTGAATACGCATCGGAGTTTCGCTACCGCGACCCTATTATACAACCGGGCGACATTGTGATTGCTATTTCGCAATCGGGTGAAACGGCCGATACGCTCGCTGCCATTGAACTCGCTAAAGAAAAAGGCGCGTTCATTTTTGGTGTCTGCAACGTGGTAGGTTCTACAATATCACGGGCAACACATTCCGGCGCATACACGCACGCAGGTCCCGAGATTGGTGTGGCGTCAACGAAGGCCTTTACCGCCCAGGTGGCCGTTCTTTATTTGATTGCGCTTTCGGTTGCCGACAAGCGCGGCACCATAACGAAAGATCGTTTGCACCGCCTCATGGCTGAGCTTAGCACCGTACCTGACAAGGTTGAAGAGGTGTTGAAGACCAATGCCCTGGTGGAGTCGATAGCTGCTATTTACAAGGATCATCGCAATGCTTTGTATCTCGGTCGGGGCTATAGTTTCCCGGTAGCATTGGAAGGCGCATTGAAGTTGAAGGAGATTTCCTACATCCATGCAGAGGGATACCCTGCGGCTGAAATGAAGCACGGCCCCATTGCGTTGATCGACGAAGAGATGCCGGTGTTTGTAATAGCCACGCAAGGTCATTCGTATGAAAAGGTGGTGAGCAATATCCAGGAGGTAAAGGCACGCAAAGGAAAGATTATAGCCATTGTGACGGCCGGCGACAAAACCGTGAGCGAGTTGGCCGATCATTCCATTGAAATACCCAAAACCGACGATAGCTTGGTGCCAATCGTATCGGTTATTCCGCTCCAGTTGCTATCGTATCACGTAGCTGTTATGCGAGGTTGTAACGTAGACCAGCCGCGCAACCTGGCGAAGAGTGTTACGGTGGAGTGAGAATGAACGAACCAACAAATGAACAACCCAATTGTTGAAAACCGCGACTTTTTAATTTGTGGGCTCGAGCTTTTCAGTCCAAGTTTGCCTGTACAAATCCAAAATTCAATTATATGAAAAAAGCAATTATGATTATTGCGCTCGTAGCCACTTCAATGGTAGGTGCTCAAGCGCAGAAGTTTCAAGGTGGGGAGAAGAACCTGGAGTTGAACTTTCTTCCTTTCAGTTCTGAATCTCCTATTGGTCTTGATGGTATTCGTTTCCGTATGTTCAACAGCGAGAGCAGCGCGATTCGCGTTGGATTCAGTATTTCCGGACAGAAGGATGAGTTTGTTTATTCTCCGCAGTATCAATCTTTTGCCACCGATGGTTCTGAGATAACAATTCCGGATTTATTAGAGACTAACAAGTCATTTGGGTTTTCTATTCGCCCTGGTTACGAAAAGCACTTTCCAGGAACGGACCGTTTGTCTCCCTATGTAGGAGCTGAACTCCAGTTTTCAATGGAAAGAACATCCTTAACCCGCGAGTTTCATGATGGTAATACAGAGGAAAGCGATCTTGCCCCCGAGGATCGTCAAGTATGGGACATGACCGTAACTACTGGTTCAAGTTCTTTTGGTCTTAACGGTTTAGCTGGATTTGATTTTTATTTCACGGATAACTTGTACATTGGAGCTGAGCTATCTTTAGGATTCAGCAGAACTAAATACAGGGATCGTGAAACAGAGGCAAGCAATCCGGACAACTATAAATATAGTGATGATGCACAGGCTGATATTGATTTTTACCAATGGGGGTACGATGAAGTTAATGATGAAATTGTAAAATTGACCGTTACTGGTTCCGGAAATCCTGAAGATTATACTTACGATCCAATAACAGGTATTCCAACATCCTACAAAACTCGCACTAAGAGCTCAAATTGGGGACCATCGGCGCAGGGCACATTGCGCATTGGTTGGTTGTTCTAAGTCAAAAGATTTTGAATACTATAAAAAGCCTCCGCAAGGGGGCTTTTTTGCTTTGTGCTTGTCCGAATGAGTTTTATACATACTTTTGTGGAAAACTTTAAGGGCGTGTTGAAAACTCGGTTGTTTTTTGTCGCGGGACTAGTATGTTTTAGTCTTTTCGTAAGCGCACAGCATGTGTCACCGATGAGTGTATTTAACGAAGCTCATGCCCGTCAGCATTTAGAGGAAGCCGGGTATGCCGGTGCTGCGCTCGATAGCATGCTGACGTTGTCGAGGGAGCGTCGTTTGGCTCGCATGAATGCCCGGCCGGAGTATCATCCGTTCGGGGATGAGCGAGATTCCCGCAGTTCAATGCCTGGTTTTGATTGTGAGAATGATAATTGGGGTTTTGAAGAAGGTGATCTGAGCGGATGGACAACCAATGGAAGCGTTTACTTAATAGACTCAGGAGTGGATCCATATGGACAGTATCCCTGGTTGTACCCTGCTGGGGGTGATTTTTCTGTAAGATTGATGAGCGATAACAGCTACGGGGATTTTGCCCAACTTTCTCGTCAAATAAATGTGCCGGCAACGGGTAGAACTTTTTTTTCTTTTCATTTCGCCATGAGTATTCTGAACATGGACCATTCCTCCTATGAGGCATCGCGATTCAATGTCAGACTCTATAACCAATCGGGCGAAGAGTTACCGTGCCCAACATTTACGTGCTTTTACTCAACAGACTTGGGCCCCCAAGGAGTAGATAGTTTTGAACAAACGGCCGATTTGGCGTATGCATACAACCCGGGGGCATCGGAGGCTAATTATTCGGTGACGTACTCAGATTGGAAAGATGTAACATTGGATTTAACAACATATGCCGGCCAATCACTTACAGTAGAGTTCAGCGCCTCCTATTGTATCTACGATCCGCACTGGTGTTATGCGTTGATTGATGTAGATTGTCCAGTTAATTCCGGTGATGTTCAACTTCAATGTTCTTTCCCCCCGTTTTATCCGGCCTGCGGACCTGAAGGAATGGAAAGTTACGAGTGGACGAATAGTCAAGGAGATATAATAGGAACCGGTCGATGTGTTGATGTGACTTCGGCGGGTAATTTTTTCTGTGAATTTACCTCGGAAGACGTATGCTCCGGTACGTCTCAAGTCACGCTGGAATACCTTGTTGGTCCTTATCCCGATGCGCTCACTTCAGTTGATGAAAACGCATGTATCAATGAGGTTATATCGTTTGCGAATAATTCAACTATTGATGTTGGAACAATAGCTGGTTATTACTGGGATTTTGGCGATGGTACTCAAACGTCTTCTTCCGCTCCCACGCACTCATACGTTGCGGCGGGACAATACGATGCTAGTATGGTTGTTTATTCGGATTTGGGTTGCAGAGATACGAGCCATCATATTATTAATGTAATACCTAGTCCTGTAGTAGACTTTGATTGGACAACGGATTGTTTGCTGCCCGAAGCTGACATGATAGATTTATCGCAAGCCAGCGGCTCACCTATTGTTGGACAATCTTGGGATGTTCTAGCCGATGGCAGTGTTGAATCGGTCATTTCAAATCCTACGCTTTCGTTTGTTGGACCGGGTACTTTTGGTGTTAAACTATCGGTTACTGACGCCAACAATTGCACGGCACAAAAAACAAAGGAAGTCGTCATCTATGATTTGTTAGACCTAAATCCGATTGATCAAAGCAATTTCAGCGGTTACTCCATTGATTGTTATGGGGCATCTACTGGCACTGTTACCATTGATGCGGGTGGTGGAGATGCGTCCTACACCTATTATGATGAATCTGGAATTCCGATATCTGCCAACTTATCGGGATTGAGTGCGGGCATTTACCCGTTTATTGTTGAAGACGGGCGTGGCTGTCGCGACACACTGGAAGTTCAGATTACTCAACCACAGGAGTTAACCGTGATTGCAGATACTGTCTCTAACTACAACGGATTTCCAGTATCATGCCCGACCTCGGCCGACGGCCAATCAGCTGCGTTGGTGAACGGTGGAGTCGGTCCTTTTCAATACGAGTGGACTACCGGACTTGCAGGTGATACCAGTAACGCTGACTTACCCGTGGGACTCAATTATGTTTTAGTCACTGATGCAAATGGTTGTGTGCAGACATATCAATTTAATTTGAACGCACCGACTGCACTACAGATGGCGCTTGAAAGTCAATCCGATTATAATGGATATAATGTCAGTTGTTTTGGATTGGAAGACGGTTGGGTAGACCTCGTCGGAAGTGGTGGTTTGGGAGGTTATAATTTTATTGGAGCCACTAATACCAATACCGGGCTTTACGAGGGCGTTGGCAGCGGTGTTCAAACGTTTACCATGGTCGATGCAAATGGCTGTATAACTTCTCTCGACGTTAATTTCACGGAGCCCGCATCAATAGATTGCAATACATCTATTACTTCCGATTACAATGGCTACAACATTTCATGCTATGGTTTTAACGATGCCGTTGGTATAACGCAACCGAATGGTGGCGTAGCGCCTTTCACGCACAGCTGGTCCAATGGCGGAGATGATTTTATGAATGATAGTTTGGCGGTCGTGGATAGTTGGGTGATGGTGACAGATGGTAACAATTGCGAGCGAATGTGTGAATTTGTTGTAACACAGCCGGACCCATTGGTAGCCATGGTTAATAACATACCTGACACCTGCGCTCGCTCGGTGGGCTCTTTCATAACGACCCTTTCGGGTGGAGTTGCGCCTTACACGAGCTATTGGTTTAACCATACCGATAGCACATATACTTCCGGTTCTAGCTATACGGGAGGTGAAGTGGGCGTTTATGACTTACACATTACCGACCTGAATGGTTGCAGGAAGGATTATACGTTCGAGAAAACAGAAGTTCCTCCCGCAGAGGTTTCTATTGTACGCCCTACACGAAAACTATGCACTCAGGAACATACCAAGTTTGAGTTGGAAACAAGTAAGGGCATTGCCTCTCATTCGTGGAGCTTTAATGATCAATACTATTCAACTCAAGCAACGCCGGAAATCTTTTTTGAGGAGGCGGGGGAAGTGCTTATAAACGTTACGGTTCTCGACGAGCATGATTGTATGGTCGACACGAGTCTGGTAGTTAACCTTGAGGAAGGTCTTACCATGTTTATCCCAAATGCGATTACTGCCGATGGTGATGGTATCAATGATGTTTTTGGGCCTGTTGCCTCGGGTGCACTGCAGTACCATTGTGTTATTGTCGACCGATGGGGAACAACCGTATTTGAGTCTAATGATCCGGAAGAAAAGTGGCTGGGCGGTAGTCTTGGAGGCGCTTATTATAATGGCGTGGACGTGTTCAACTACCGCATAGATGTGGTCGGGGAATGTGAGGTTGAGAAAAATTATCAAGGGCATATTACGCTGGTCAGATAATTTTTCGAGCACTGGGAATCATAGTTTTTATCCATGCCATTTCTCATCGGGAAGGTTATGGAATTAATTTGCACCGATGAAAAAAGGCTATTTGATAGGTGCATTATTCTTTGCAGCAGAAGCATGTTTAGGGATGCTGCCAGGAAATGAGCGGGCAACTCTAATTTCAGCCAGAAATCAAATTGCAATAATTGCCGAAACAGAAGTGGCC
>JBILCQ010000326.1:0-2550 GCA_044353065.1 Flavobacteriales bacterium
AGCGGCGCCGAAATTGGAGGTGCTTTCGGTGGCGAGAAGGAAACGGGCGGTGGCCGCGAATCGGGCTCTGATAGCTGGAAGAGCTACATGCGCAGACAGACGAACACGATTAATTACAGCGCGAATTTGCCTTTAGCGCAAGGTATTAAATTCGATTTGTAGAATTGAATTCTGCACAATAACTAAATCAAAAAACAAAAAATGGACGTGCTTAGTCGCGTCCATTTTGTTTAAATGACATTTGCTCGGCAAGGTTCCTTATCGGCCTAAATGCATCAAGAGAATTGAAATGTCGGCAGGATTAACACCACTAATTCTTGAAGCTTGTCCCAAGGTTTCCGGTTGAATGGCAATGAGTTTTTGTCGAGCCTCTGTACTGATGTTGCCTATTTTCTCGAAGTCGAATCCTTTCGGGAATCGAATGTGTTCTAGCCGGAGAAGCTTTTCGGCCATTTCGCGTTCTTTGGCCAAATACCCACTGTACTTCACTTCGATTTCAGCCTGTTCTAGTATTTCCGCAACCAATTCACCTGTATTGGCAATGCTTTCAACGATGGATGGATATAAAGGGGTAAAATCCGACAATCGGAGCTCTGGTCGACCCAATACACTCCCAAGCTTTACTTTTTGCGTTATTGGGGCACTAATGCGATTTTCAAGGGTTGGATTGACAATTTCAGGTTGAATGGTGAGTTTTTCTATGTGTTTGAGGAGGGTTTTCTTTCCCGCTAGCTTTTGTTCCACGTGAAATACTCTTTCGGGAGAGGCTAATCCGATTTCTGCAGCTTTATGTGTGAGTCGTTCATCTGCGTTGTCTTGACGAAGAAGTGTTCGAAACTCAGCCCTGCTGGTGAACATGCGATAGGGTTCGTCGGTCGATTTGGTAATCAAATCGTCGATGAGCACACCGATGTAGGCTTCGTCTCGGTTCAATACAAATGGATCTTTTTCGAATATCCATCGCGCGGCGTTAATACCAGCCATAAGGCCCTGACAGGCAGCTTCCTCGTACCCTGTTGTACCATTGATTTGTCCAGCTAGAAAGAGTCCCGGAATTGCTTTAGATTCAAGCGTGTGCTTGAGTTGATCCGGTGGAAAATAGTCGTACTCAATGGCGTATCCTGGGCGAAACATTTTAGCTTTTTCGAAACCTGGAATCTGTTGCATGGCCGATTTCTGAACATCTTCAGGTAAGCTGGTAGAGAAACCATTGACATATATTTCAACGGTGTTCCAACCTTCTGGCTCTACGAAAATCTGGTGCCTGTCTTTATCTGCAAAACGAGTGATTTTATCTTCGATGGAAGGACAATAGCGGGGACCTACGCCTTGTATTCGTCCTGAAAACATTGGGCTTTGCTCGAATCCGGTCGCCAGAATTTCGTGCACGGTTGTGTTAGTGTATGTGATCCAGCAGCAGCGTTGGTGTGCTAGTGGTTTGGTAAGTGGCATATAGCTGAATTTCGAGGGTTCGCTATCACCTGGTTGCTCCTCCATTTTGCTGTAATCGAGCGATCTTCCATCGATTCGGGGAGGGGTCCCGGTTTTCATGCGTCCGCTGCGCAGCCCGAATGAATTCAGTTGTTCTGTAAGGCCTTCCGCGCGTTTCTCCCCCATTCTTCCTCCCCCAAACTGCTTTTCTCCGATATGGATTACGCCGTTTAAAAATGTTCCGCTAGTAACAACCACAGAGCGGCAGTTGAAACGGATTCCCATACCCGTTATGACGCCTTTGATTTCGTTGTTTTCAATGACGATTTGACTAACCATGTCCTGCCAGAAATCTACCAGAGGCGTGCCTTCTAGCATGTTGCGCCACTCTTCTGCAAAACGCATTCGGTCGTTTTGAGTGCGTGGGCTCCACATAGCGGGGCCTTTCGATTTGTTCAGCATTCTGAATTGAATGGCTGACCGATCGGAAACGATACCTGAATAACCACCTAAAGCATCGATTTCACGAACAATTTGGCCCTTGGCAATACCACCCATTGCAGGGTTGCAGCTCATTTGACCAATCTTGTTCATGTCCATGGTAATCAGTAGAGTACGTGCGCCAAGATTTGCGGCAGCTGCAGCTGCTTCATTACCGGCATGACCGGCTCCAACGACAATTATATCATACGAATTTTCCATAAAATTAGAGTTCCACGTGAAACGGTGAGATTTGGATTAAAATTGAATTTTTGAGAGACAAGCTGCTTCTTTTTCACGCATCATTTCAATGTCTTTTTTGGTCTTGTCTTTATAGCCACAAAGATGCATAACACCATGAATAATAACACGATAGGTTTCGTTTTCGAGTGTGACTGAGTTCTTGATTGCGTTGTCTTTAATGCGATCAATGCTGACGTAAAGATCGCCAGAAATGACATTGTTGTACGTGAAGTCGAAAGTGATTATATCGGTGTAATAGTCATGTTCCAAATGGGTGCGATTCATTTCGAGCAGATGGTTATCTGAGCAAAAAATGATATTGATGTTGCCAGTTTTTTTGTTTTCGGCCAGAATGCAGTCGTTTATCCAGCGTTTTAATGCGATTTTGTGCTTAAG
>JBILCQ010000327.1:0-2542 GCA_044353065.1 Flavobacteriales bacterium
GTGCTTTAACTTTATACGTGCGTTCGGCAGTGAGCATGATGGATTCACTTGCATGTTTTTCATCCAGCAACAAAGAAGATAGGTGAGGGGCTTTATTTTCTAAATCGGAATTGCTCCAAAATAATTCCAATTCATCGATGGGCTCCGAGCGGAGTCCTTCGCGCGTGAACAAGCCGTACCAGGTAGATGTGGTCTCTTGCTTAAAACCCCACAAGAAAACGTATGAGCCCACGCAGGTTTTCGATGCAGAAAGAATTTCATTTTCATAACGTTCTTTGTAGGATACTGCTTTCTCTGCGCTCGACTGCTCGATGGGCGCACCCCAGCGAGTTTTAGTTACCTCCCAATGTCCGTTTGGTCCCCATTCGGTGATCATGTAGGGGCCTGTCCAGCCATAACTAGTCAAGTTCTTTTTTACGGAGCCGATATCGCCGTAGGTATTAATACAGTAGATATCAATTTCAGGAGCATCCTGCATAATGAGTTTTACTTCCGCCGGATCAAGTCCCGCAGTAACGGTGGAGGTAGGGTGGTTGGGGTCCACCTCATGAATCATTTTGGCGACATCGTTGACAGCTTTCCAAACATTTGTATTCGTGTAAAATAAGTCCACTTCATTGCCGATTCCCCAAAGAAGCAAGGCAGGATGATCCTTGATTTCCATTACAATTTTTTTGAAGTACTCCAGCTGCGCTTGCACTTTGGGCTTGTCATCGTAATCGAAACCATGGCGTTCATGTTGCATCCAAAGCCCCATCATCACTGTTAGGCCAAGTGAGTGAGCTTTGTCGAGAACTTCCTTCGCATTGTCGGTGCTCCAGGTGCGCACGGAATTACCACCAATGTTCGCAAGCTCTTCCCATTGCTCGCTTCCTCCACCTCCTTTCACATAATACTCTATCCCGTTGCGGTAGAGTCGGTAGTCACCGGTTGCATTCAGTTTACATTCAACCCGAATCGCTTGTTTATCGTCGAGCGAAATCATATTCAACTCTAACGCTTCGTTCGCAACCGTCACAAAATTGAATGCGTGATATCCATTGCGGGTAATTTGCAGCGTGTCGCCAATGCAGGCGGAAACTGTAAAATGGCCTTTCGAATCGGTAGTTGTTTGATACGACCCATTTAGGTTTCTGACCATGGCACCTTCCAACTCTTCCTTTTGTTGATTGGTAAGTCTTCCCTGAAATGAATACATCTGCGTTAGCGATATATCTTCTGACCGAAGGATCGGTTCAGTTTTAATGATTTCTTGATGCAGTCGCTTATTCTCTTGTATGGTGATGTCTCCGGCAGCTTCGAATTTTTGCGTCGCGCTCGTTGTAACTTGATAGTGTATGAGTCTTGGTTTTGTGGTCGTTTCGAGCCAAATCAAATTCAATTCGTTTATTTTTTGATTGACCATGGCCCCCGGTGCATGCACGTTTGTTATTGAGCAACCCTCGGGCAGAAATTCCCGGATAGATACCATTGCAAAGGGATGTGCTTGCAACCGGATGATTACCTTGCAAGTGTTGGTTCCAGCATTTTCTACTGTCCTGTAAGTTCCATTCGATTCAATGCTCTGTGCACGCAGCGTTGACGACAAGAAAGGAAGCAAGATGAAAAGGAAGTATGGTATACGTTTGATCATTTAAGTCTATTAGCGCAAGGTTATTTTCCGTTCGGTAGAGAGTTGAGATTAATCCAATTTGTCTGTTTGTTAAGTAACGGAATAATTACTTTCAGGGTGGTAAATAAAGGTTAAAAACCGTACAACAAAAAACTTTTTGTAAAACTAACAATATCTCTATATTCGTCATCTAAATCCATTTCAATGATTAAAAAATTACTCTTTTCGATTTTCCTCTTCGGCACGGTTGCAAGTGCTTGTGCTTTCAGTGTGACCTTCCGTGTTGATATGTCGCAACAAAGTGGATTCACCACGCCGGAGGTGAATGGAAGCTTCAACAGTTGGTGCGGTAGCTGTTTCCCTATGACCGATGCTGATGGTGATAACATTTGGGAGGCAACAACTGATCTTCCTGCCGGCACAATCGAGTATAAGTTCTCGGCCGATGGATGGGGTAGTCAGGAAACTTTGATTGCAGGAAGTTCTTGCACAGTAACCAACTTCGGATTTACGAATCGCACCCTCGCAATAACAGCAGATGCAGTTCTTCCTGTGGTCTGCTGGGGAAGTTGTATTGATTGTGAATCGACTCCGACTAATTACACGGTCGTTTTTCAAGTAGATATGAATGGTCAAACGGGCTTTACTACACCTGAAGTGAATGGAACTTTCAATAGCTGGTGTGGTAACTGCACGCCTATGCAAGACCCTGATGGTGACAACGTATGGTCGGTTGCGGTGACTCTTCCAGAAGGTAATTACGAGTATAAATACAGCTATGACGGTTGGACAGGGCAGGAGTCTTTGGCTGCAGGTAGTTCATGCACTACGACTTCAGGTACTTTCACCAACAGAACCTTAGTATTGGATGCCGACATGACGTTGGATCCAGTGTGTTGGTCGAGCTGTGCTGCCTGTGGACAGAGCACA
>JBILCQ010000078.1:0-8928 GCA_044353065.1 Flavobacteriales bacterium
CTCTAATAATTTGGTTATCATTCATGATTTTTATGTTGTTGTTGTTGTTGTTGTTTACATGGAGCTAACCTATTTATGTGCGAACCAAAACTACATGTTCCTTCGCTTATACATACAAATATAGCCTAACTGACTAAACAGATCTGCCTATGCATCGGCATACTCAACAACTCCACTCTCACCGATGATGTGCACGCCGTAGAGAATCACATCCCGCACTTTCGAATAAACTCTCCCATCACTACCACCGGGTCTTCGTTAGCATCTAGCACTTGGTTAAAACACCACAAGAATTCCTTGGGCATCCAAACCATGTAATGATGAAAATTATCCAATTCCTGCGGTTCCAATACAACAGATGAATAACTCACATCGTTTTCAAAATATACCTGCAACCGTTGAAAGTTAATTTTCATGCTGCCGCTGCGCATCAGCGTGTTAAGATGTGCAATAAGCAATGCTGCTAACGCTATCTGATCCGCTTCTATGGTTAGAAAATACGACTGTATCAATATCCTCTTTTGATCCGGCTCAAATGCGTAGTGGACATTCGAATAATGTCCGTCCGACAAATCAAAACCGGATTCCATATGGGTTTGATCATTTGAAATGCGATAGCGAAACTTACTCTCATCCATGTATTTCAAAAACATCTGTCGAGCGATTCGGCTCGTAGTCTTATCACTGGTGACTAGCACCATCTTGTGATACAAGCGGCGAAAGAAAGAATTTATTTTTTTCATTTGAATTGTTCTAATAGTAATTTAAGTAAGGGTTATTCTTCAGTGGGTTGAACCCATTGAATTCGATAGTTCAACAGAATAAGAAGCGCCCCTCACAACCTAGCCACTATCTCGAGCACTTTATGCCGGATGATCTCCTCTTCAAAGCCACTGTAAACAGCACGATATGAGGGCTCGCTACCAATGAACGTGCGTTCATGGTCGACAACGGCTGCCGTGAGTAAAAAGTTGAGTGTACTGATCTTTTCCAGGTTGAGGCGGTCTTCTTCGCTTTTGGGGCGGAAGGATTGGTTGTGCTCCATGCCGCGCAGGCGCTCCTGCACTTCAATTCGCTTGAGCTCCACTTCAAGCAGTTCGAGTTCCTTTTTGGGCTGGGGCCGCTTGGCGATGGCATTTGTGTTTTTCGTGGTCATTTGTTTAAGGTATTTAATTAAAATATAGCTTCAATTCAGGAAATACATGGCCAGGGTCAAGCTGTATGCACAGTTGAACAAAACCCATTCGGGTTCACTCGTCGTTTTGTATTTCCGCAGGGGGCAGTTTAAGCCTTGAATGTTGCCGTTGTGTGTGCGAAATCGTAATCAGAGCGGGCCTCTTGGCTATTCAAACGCATTGTACAACGGTCCTGAGAGCGCATGCGCGTGGATACTCGTGGGTGGTCAAGCGTATTCGTTTCAGTTCCGCAAATGTTGAAACACGCCGGAACTAAATCCTAAAAATTCCGCGGAAAAAAATGAACATGTGTATAATTTAATTGCGCCGAATTGAAACGAGGGGTGTTCATTAATTTTTCCTGCCAATCGAACTCAAAAATGCAATTTTTATCGTATGTATCTCATCCGGTAATTCTGCACCGCTGCAATTCAAATTAATACCCAACAATATTAATCTACAGCAATTCCGCCTTGCAACGTTTCACAGCTTTTCGAATGCGCGAATGGTCTTGATGAGCGATAATCAACTCCTTCAATTCCGGATATTCTGGAAGGCGTTCTTTAACAACCACGAGCAAGGTTTCAATGAGAGAAATATCCTGCTTCGCCTTGGCCAATTCAATACATCGCTTCACCCAGGCATGACGAACGTTCTCGTCTTTGGAATAGCGCACAAAATGAAATAAGATGACATCGAACATGCGAAGTGACATCCCTTGAGGGCGCAACCAATGCATGAGAATTTCATCCATTTCAATTTGTACTTCTAAGCACATAAGCGTGGAATTTACAGTATTGATGAACTTACCAATCTTCTCCACTTTACGCAGATTATAATTGCGCATGGAGCGAATGAATTTTTGTCCGCCCAACTGCACAAACTTGCGCGGATAGTTCTGATTGAGTCGCCCACCACAGGTTGTGCAATACGGATTTGAACAACCCAACTGCCCCTCGGGTTCCGGTATGTTGAGCAGTGTGTGAAAGGTGAGTAAACGACTGATTTGATCGAAATTCTTGAATCTTTTCATGGCTTTCAAGATACGATTCGGCGCATGAAAAGTCAAGGTTTTGGAGCCGTTTAAATGATAACCTCAAAGGCGCAATGAAGCGCAGAGTAATAATCGTATATAATCGTTGCGACCCTTTGCGCCTCTGCTGTTAATTCCAACTCATCGAATGAGCGTCACACTCCCCGACTGCTCATAAACCTGTCCATCCTTGCCTGTTGCAGTAATCCTATATTCATAGACACCATCGGGGTAACTGTAGCCGATGTCGCTGAATCCTTTCCAACCGGGATAAATGGAATTTGTCTGAAAGAGCAATTCACCCCAACGATTGTAAATCAGCATCTCGAACGTGGCGAGATTCTCGGCCACCACAGTGAACAAATCATTTATGCCATCAAAGTTTGGGGTAAAGCAACCGGGGATGATGAGCTGCGATTCGTTCGTTTGAAGGGTTAGTTCCAACATGTCGGTGGCAACGCACCCACCGACGCTAACAGCCGAAATGAAAACGGAATACTGACCTGCCTGAGTGAACAAGTGATCAAACGTTTCGTTGGTGGATACAATTGCGGCGTCAAGCATCCATTCATAGGAAGCCACCTCGTTGTTCGCCTGTAATGAAAATGACGTCGACAAGGGTACAATATCCGATGTCCATAAAGGAGAAATCTCAATGTCAAAAGGAACCCCAAAAACATCCCATATACAACTCGCGTTGTTGAACGAAGCAGATTGCCAGCATTCGAGTATCGGTTGCTCCGGCTGAGTTCCTGAAACGTCCCAAGTGCAAGTGGCCTCGTTGAACGAAGCGGTTTCATAGCACGCAGTCGCAGGAGCAACGGGCAGGGTGCCGAGCACATTCCAAGAGCATGTGGTGATGTTGAACACAGCCGTTTCATAGCAGTCCACCATCGGTGCCGGCGGCTGCGTGCCGATGTTCTCCCAGCTACAGAGCGTTGTATTGAAAATAAAATCGTCCCAGCAATTGGTTGGCGTGGGCTCGGGGGTTGCCGGGGCTAAATCCCATACGCAAGTTGTTTCATTGAATACCGCTGCAAGGCCGCAAGCAATATTCGTAGGTTGTGTTGGCTGTGTGCCCATGTTATCCCACTGACACGTCGCCGGATTGAACACAAACACATCCCAGCAATGTTGCGTGGGCGGTTGTTGAGGTTGCGATCCTTGATTCACCCATGCACACTGCGTTGCATCGAACTGATAATTGTCCCAGCAATTCACGTTGGGGGGTTGAGTGGGTTGTGTGCCTATGTTCACCCATTGACAAAGTGTTCCATCCAACTGATAATCGTCCCAGCAGTTCAACGCAGTTGGCTGCGTTGGCTGCATTCCGGTGATATCCCACGCGCAGGTCGTCGTATTGAAGGAAGTCGACTGCCAGCATGCCACCACAGGCGGCAGGGGCTGAGTGCCTATTATTTCGCATGTCCCGGTCGCGCTATTATAGGTCTGCGATTCCCAGCATTCCAGCACAGGCGGTGCGTTGAATCCCGGTGTGGACAAGGAAACATCGTCAACGAAAAGAAACTCATCGTTCCTATTGAGATTAATCTGAAGTTGAAATGCGAAGCTGGTTACACAAGGCGGAATGGAGTAAGTGTAGCTTGTTTGATGGATATCAAGTGTGGTATTATTCGAACCGATTAAAACCATGAGTGAAGGTTGAAGAACACCACTAAAAATCGGAGTTAAAACGAGGTTCTCACCCGCATCAAATCCAGTACCTCCGCACTCCGGAAATCGATTGCCGTAGTTGAATGTTAACTCGCGCGTGAAATTCGTGGAAGTGCTGATGTCGACCTCCGAAAAAGTGAGGATGTTCGCTATCGATGCCCCATTGCCGGAACCACCGCTCAGGCAACTTCCACCACCCGACAATCCACCCATCACAATCGACTTTGTTCCGCTTGTGTAATTGTCTGGAGACTGGGCTTCGGCTTGACCAATAGCAGATGCACTCGAAGCCGTGTATGACCAGGTATCGCCCGCCTCAGCTCCTTGAAATGCCACAACCGTTTGTCCTCTGAGTGAGGCAAAACATGATGCGAACATCCAACACAACCAAACAACCCGCATTGAGTACATGAGTGGCGGTAAAGGTAGGTTCTAATCCAACAATGAGTAATTATTTAACCGCAAAGGCGCAGAGAAGGCAGAGAGCTCAGGCGAGTACTTTTGATGATAGCTGGTTGCTAAAAGTCTTTGCGTTCTCGGCGCCTTTGCGGTTAAATAATTACGGATTTCGGATTGGGTTAGAGCTTCGAAGACGGATTGTGTGCCTTTTCCAATATCATTCTGATTCTGCTTGTACTTCTCATTCTGATATTCCTTTTTTTAGAAACAAAAAGACAAACGGCAACAGAATGAGGCGAATCATATTTTAAAAATCAAGCACTTAAAAAAAATCCCGACAATTTAGGTCACACCTCTTGACAAATAAAAATGGCGGTGTATGTTTGCGGCGCATTACGAGCTCTTAAGTGAGCACCAACCGAGTGGCGACACACCACGGTGGTAAAATGATGCGGGCAAGGCCAAAATAAACGGACATCTTCCCAACCATTTTTCGGCAATGCAAATGAACGTGTAACCAACACCCCATTTGTAATGTCCTATATTTTCACTTCAGAATCGGTGTCAGAAGGACACCCCGACAAGGTAGCGGATCAAATATCAGATGCTATTCTGGATGCCTACCTCGAACAAGACCCCAACGCCAAAGTAGCGTGCGAGGTGCTCATCACAGCCGGCCTTTGCGTTATCGCAGGAGAGATTACTTCCGAAGCTTCGGTCGATGCTGTTTCGATTGCGCGACGTGTCCTCGAACGCATCGGCTACAACGACGATGCTGTCGGATTCAACCTGCACAAGGCAGAATTCCGAAATGCGTTGCACCAACAGAGTCCGGAAATCAACGCGAGCGTGGCCCATGGTGGCGCTGGCGACCAAGGTCTCATGTTTGGCTATGCCTGCATCGAAACGCAAGAGCTCCTGCCCTTGCCTATTGCGCTTTCACACCGCATCATCGACCGCCTGCAAACGTTACGTCACAGCGGCTCACTCCCCTGGCTGCGCCCCGATGCGAAAGCACAGGTGAGTGTGCTCTTTGAAGCGTCCTGCAAGCCAATCGCTGTTGACACGATTGTGATTTCCACACAACATTCACCTGACATCTCGCAACCTGAAATTCGTGAGGCATTGCTGCGTGAAGTTATTCGACCAATTCTAGCCGAGTATAATATTCCACACACTGGTCAGTTGCTCGTTAATCCCTCAGGTAGCTTCGTCATTGGCGGCCCATATGGCGACACCGGACTCACCGGGCGCAAGATTATTGTCGACACCTACGGCGGGCGTTGTCCGCATGGTGGTGGAGCGTTTTCGGGTAAAGACCCCAGCAAGGTTGATCGCAGCGCAGCATATGCCGCGCGATTTATCGCCAAGCACCTCCTCGAGTCAGCGCAACTGCACGAGTGCACCGTGCAGCTGTCGTATGCCATTGGTGTGGCTGAGCCTACTTCCGTATTGGTCGATTGCGGGTCGGATAGCCGCTTTACGCAAGAGCAGCTGGAGCAGGCCGTTCGCAACCATTTCGACCTTACACCCCACGGCATCATTCGCACACTTGAATTGAAGCGACCTATTTATAGTCGCACGGCATCAGGCGGGCATTTTGGAAAGAAGGATCTGCCTTGGGAGTGCGTCGAACCCGCATTGGTGAAGTCCATCCAATCCACCCTATTCAATTAAATTTTCCCAAGCAACTCAGGTCGTTGTAAATAGGCTGCAACGGCTTGGACTTGATTTGAATCAAAACAAAACGATACATGAAAAATATAACATTCGAGGTCGGAGATGAGATCATCTGCATTCAAGACCATTCCAGAAAACTTGTACTCAAAGGCCATGTATTCACGGTGAAAGGTTTTACCCGCAACCCTTGCTGCGGTTCCACCATCGTTGATGTTGGGGTTAAAAGCCCGAACCCAAAAACCACCTGTTATACATGCGGCTGTTCTTACGATAAACCAGGCGGCGGCTATTGGTTCGCGGCATACATCTTTCGCAAGGTTCAAAAAAACCGAAAAGACAATAGCGACGCGTTACCGGAAGAGCTAAAAGAGCGCATTGAGCGCCATCGCGAAGGAGTAAAAAAAAGTCCACCTGTAGAAGTATAACCTCTAAACATCAATCCCATGCAGCACATAAATAATCGAAAGAAAATCAAAACACAGAAACCTAAACAATGGCCCATCAGTGAGGAACCTACACTAGTAGTAATCGGCGTGGATGGCGGCAGAGTTGGTTGCTACAGCATCCACCGCGAAACCTTTATTCGCAATCCCGAAACCAACGAATGTTTGCGCATGGAAGCGTGGTACAATGTAGCTCTGTGGCCAAAATTCCTCGCCCTCGATGAGGATGAATATCTGGAATACACGCTTGTGTTTCCGCCGCTTCCCACCTATTGGCAAACCTTCGACCTGTGGGAAATGAAAGGCACAAGACCTCTATATAAGAGTGGCATTCATCGCAATTCGGATGGAGTCTACCTATTACCTGATCATTAAACATATAAATCCATACAAACTCATGCTCAAACGCATTAATCACGAAGAAGAATTTGCCGAGCGCGCATTGAAATTTCAATCGATGTCAGACCAAGAGCTATCCGATGATTACCAACGCGTGTTCGCCTCACCCGGTATTGTCGGATCGAGGTTTCGTTATTTATCGCAGCTCAACAACGTCATCGAATCGCGCGGCTTGCCTTCACCAAAACAACATGTCTCACTCTCTAAAACACTTCACTATGGAAAATGAACTCAAAAACCTGGGCGAATTTCACGAGCACTACGGACGTTTTCCGTATATCGTGCACAGGATGTTTCCAGGCATTTACATGCAGATTCCCGTCCTGTTTACCTACGAACAGGAGGCGAAAAATCTACCGGGTATAACAGTAGCGCTGAAATCAGAAAAACATGCATGGCCCGAGGTTCTTCAGACAGACGCTATGCGCAACCAGCTCAAACGAATTGCACGCAACGTGAAGAGGAACATTGAGCAGAAGCACAATCGCGAGGCACAGCTGTGCTTGGTAATCAGTCCCAACGAATGCATCTACTTGTCGGAATCCGGTGAAAATGAAAGCACACAACCTCCATTTGGAGGTACGCTTTGCAACACCGAGGGAAAGCCCATGATACTGGCCATTGAGAACCATTGGCGAGAATCGGATTACGAAGCCAGACCACGCAAGCGAACCTAAAGAACCGATGATACTCCACATCCCACACGCTTCGAAGGAGATACCCTTCCTCGATGGCTATCAATTGCCCTTGCAACAGTTGCAAGAAGAGATGCATTTACTGACGGATCACTATACCGACGAGTTGTTTCGACGAGAAGATGCAGCCATAATTCAATCGCCTTGTTCTCGGATTTTCTGCGACATGGAGCGTTTTGAAGATGACGCGCACGAGCCGATGAGTCGATTCGGTATGGGAGTTTTGTATACGTCCACCGACTCGGACGAACACATGCGGGAGGTGAATGAACAACTGCGCGAGCGGCTACTGGAAGGGTATTATCGTCCGCATCACCGTCGATTTGCATCCGCAGTAGATGCTGAGCTCCGAGCAACCGGCAAAGCGTTGATTGTCGATTGCCACTCCTATCCTAATCAGCCTTTGCAGCGCGACATAGAAAAACGCTTGCCTCGACCGGACTTTAACATTGGCACCGACTCCTTTCACACATCGAAGGCACTTATCGACAGAGCCACAGAGTTCTTTGGTGATAGCGGATATAGTCTTGGCGTGGATTGGCCCTATGTAGGCAGTATTGTCCCGATGGCTCATTACCGTAAAGACCAGCGCGTGCAGAGCATCATGTTAGAAGTCAACCGGCGGCTGTATATGGACGAGCGGAGCGGCGAAAAGCTTCCCCTATTCGAATCCATACGCGAAGTGGTTCAAGAGTTTCTGAGAGCTATTGAGATTTAGGGGCCACGAATGCACGAATGAATGACAAGTAATCGAAGCTTTCTGTTCGTCTACATGTCCATCTAATTCTGCTTCAACAAAGTAAATCAGTTTAATCAAACATCATACATCACGAGCCTAACAGTGGCTCAACAACAATCACATTATGGAACTCCTCCTAATCCCCCGTCCCGGCGACCGCGAGCGCTTGCTTGGACACATTGAAACCTTTTCGAGCAACACATTGGAAGAGCTTGTAGAGGTATACAACAAAAGTTGCGAAATAGGCATCACAGGAAATCAATTTCAGGGTGTGCGTTTGCTCGCCTTGCACAAAGTCTTCCTCAACAAATGCGGCTCATCGCCGATTTCCTGGACCGACAATATGGTACTTGCCTTGGGCAAACCGGTTGAGGTGGTGGATGGGAGTTGGGGGGTGAAGGAGTGACTTTGATTATACCGTCTTGCTCAATGAAGAAACTGAATGAGCGTAAGCTCGGTCGCTGGCTGAATAAACCTCAAGGCTTCGCGGGATCACTTCGTGATCCACAAGTGGGCTTCCGACACAAGAAAATGATTGCCCAATAATCTTGAATTGTTGCTGCCAGTATTAAAAGTTATTTCGATTGAGAATACTAATGATCAATTGTTTCATGGTTTCCATTTCGTCGCTTTTGCTGGAGGCCACCAACAAGGTGATGGAAGCCAGCGCTTCGTTACTGAGGATGGCATT
>JBILCQ010000079.1:0-8913 GCA_044353065.1 Flavobacteriales bacterium
TTCGCCATGACACCCCTGTGAGAATGCCGCTAAGATAGAAGGATTGCATTCAAACACACAAAACGCCTTCAATATCCTCTCGGAACGGACGCGCTGCTGCGCGTCCATTCATGCAAATGCCCTTCGCCTTTCTACCCTGCACTGCGCATCGCCCTCGGTACGGACGCACTGCAGTGCGTCTCTCACCTCGGAGATATTCAAGCCCCCTTCTCAACCACAGCGGGCCTCCGACTAACTAGCCAAACCCCAGCCACTATCATCAACGCACACCCTATCTTAAACCAACTGATGTCGCGGGTGTAATCGCGCTCAACTACCGATGCCAAAAGCAAGGCAAACAGCCCTGCAAACACCGGCTGCAAATAGATGTACGAACTCGCAATTGTCGGGGTAAGTCTGTGAATTGCGAGAATATTGAATAGATAAGTGAGGAAGGTTGTGCAAACAATTACAAACGCTACACAGAACCATTGCCAGCTAGTGAGCGCAGACCATGACACGGCATTCAACCCCATTCCTCCAAAAGGAAACACCAAAAGAATCGCAATCAAAAATGTCCAGGCAACAATGTCGAGCGGATGGTATTTCTTCATCAACGGTTTCACCATCACCAGATAACAGGCGTATGAAACGCTGTTGAGCAGAATAAACAAATCGCCAAGCAGGGAGCTGTTTCCTCCTGTATCGCCATTGCTCGACCACAATAGCATCGATGCGCCTATTGCTCCAAGTGCAACGCCTATTGTTTTCATCAGCGTAATACGTTGCTTAAGAAAAATAGCACTCAGCACCATCACGATAATGGGATTACTCGTCATGATGATACTCGCATTCACGGGCGATGTCAAAGCGAGGCCATTAAAAAACAACAATTGATTGGTCGCAACGCCTGCAATCGCGCATGCAATAAACCTCAACCAATCCTCCCGTTGTGGAAGTACAATTTTTCGAATGGAAATTATCCAGAAAAGAACCGAAGCTCCAACGACGCGCAAGGCGATAAAACTGGTTGGCTCGATGGGATCAGGCATCACGGCCTTGGCGATGATGAAGTTGGCACCATAAATCAGTGCCACTGCCAACAACGCCATATGTGCCCAAAAATCCTTCGTCATTAAAGAGATGACTTGGCTTCAGCCACCACTTTGGCGGTATTGCCAATGAAGATACGATCGCCATTGACCATCACCGGGCGCTTCAAAAAAGTGTATTCTTCCAAAATGTATTTGCGGTAGTCCTTTTCAGTAAGCTTCATCTCATTCAACCCCATCGAGCGATACTTCATTGCGACGCGGCTGAACAAGGCCTCATAAGAACCGGCAAGCTTTTTCATTTCATCGATTTGAGCGGGCGTAATGGGTTCCAACTTGATGTCTTGCATCTCAAAACCCTTCAACTTACCGCCCCATTCTTTGATGATTCGCTGATTCGTTCCGCAGTTTCCTAAGTGATAGACTTTCTTCATGGTTAATTATTTCACCGAAAAACCACGAATGACCTCTACTAGTTCATGAAGCCCCGGACCAAAATGCTCGTTGTTATCGACCACCAAATTGCATTCACTGACAAACGGCTCGAGGTATTTCTCTTCCGCCGGACGCACATGGTTGAACCACTGATAGCGCACTTGATCTTCCCCGAATCCGCGCTCTGCAGCATCGCGATGTATGCGGCGCTTCAAACGCTCTTCATGATGAACGTCTATGTACACCTTATAATCGAGTTGATTCCAAATTTCTTCGTAGTGAAAAACAAATAACCCTTCCATGATAATAACAGGCGCGGGATTCACAACAACCTTCTGTGGTTCCCAAGCGGGATTATTAAAATTATACTCCAGCTTTTCGATCGAATCTCCTTGAACGAGCTTCATCATGTCATTGAAGAAATGCTTCCTGTTAATCGATGTCGGCATGTCAAAATTGTGCTGACCATTTTCATCGACATGCTGTTTCTCCTTGGGCTCGTAGTAATTGTCCTGCGATACCAGCGCAACATCGCTAGCCGAGAAATGACTCATCAATTCACGCAAAAAACTTGTCTTGCCTGATCCGCTTCCTCCTGCAATACCAATTAAAAATGTTTGTTTGTGCTTCACGAGTCAAAAGTAACTAGGATGATAATCTTTCCGCAATAGCACGGTCATTCGCGAGGCGTGGCACTTTATTCTGACCGCCCAACTTACCAACCGAACGCATATAATCGTTGAAAGCACCCTTACGCACGAAAGTCAAAACGCACGGACGAAGTACGTTGCCTTGAATCAAATCTCGGTAATAAATATTGCGTTGCTGCATCGATGAATCTAACATAGCAGCCATCAGCCGGCGAATATCTTCTCCAAGCTCGCTATCGCATTCAATCAACCATTCGTGAAAAGGCAACCCGGAAGCAGGAGCGACCATTGGCGCAACGTGAAATTCATTCACTTGGATATTCAGTACCGAGCACACTTCAATCATCGCTCCTTCCACTTCTTCGGCAATCACGTGTTCGCCAAATGCACTGGTGAAATGCTTGATGCGGCCGGTTACTTTAATGCGCGGCGGATTCAACGATGTAAATTTTACTGTGTCACCGATGCTGTAACTCCACAACCCGGCATTGTTACTCAACACGAGCGCGTAGTTCACACCAATCGTAACATCTCGTAACGACAAACGAGTGGGTTGCTCATTGAAATATTCTTCGGCAGGTACAAACTCGAAAAAAATTCCACTGTTTACATTCAACAGCAATCCTTCAGCTTCCTGTGAATCCTGAAAGGCAATAAATCCTTCACTGGCCGGATATAACTCAATAATCGGAATGCGCTTACCTATCAACTGCTCAAACCGCGCTCGATAGGGTTCGAAATTCACACCGCCATAAACAAACAAATCAAAATCGGGAAACACTTCACGAATGGTTTGCTTGCCCGATTTCTTAAGCAATACCTCAAAATACATCTGTACCCAATTCGGTATACCGCTTATCAACGTCATGCGCTCACGAAGCGTTTCATCCGCTATGCGATTCACCTTCTCTTCCCAATCTTCGATGCAATTGGTTTCATAAGAAGGCATTCGATTCTTCTGCAAATAGGCAGGCACATGATTCGCCACAATTCCGGACAATCGTCCATAGGGAATACCACTTGGCAATAGATCCATCTTTGGACTTCCTTGCAGGAAAATCATCTTGCCGGAAGTAAATTCTGAATGACCTGTTTCCGCGATATAACTCAGCAAAGCATTACGCGCTGTGCCGATGTGATTCGGCAATGAATCAGTTGTAAGCGGTATGTACTTAGTGCCACTCGTGGTGCCACTTGTTTTACAGAAATACTTCGGTTTGCCGGGCCACAGCACATCGCGTTCACCCGCTTTAGCACGCTCGATGTAGGATGTCAACGCCTCATATTCCATAATTGGCATCGACTGTTTCCATTCGGTATAATCCCTTACATCTGAAAATCGAAAATCCTTTCCGAACGCCGTCTGACTTCCGGCATTCAACAAGGATCGGCGCACTGCTTCCTGACACTCCACTGCGCGCGAAGCATCACGCTGAATCTGCTTGTAAACAACTCGCGCATATAGTTTGGCCGCAACCGATTTCAGTGTCATTGATCTGAATTAAAGACGGTTTACACTGGCTTTGTAGACCAATCCCTCCCAACTCACAATCACTTGATACATGCCCGATGGTAAATCACTCACCATGGCCTTGTATTGCAAACCCGATTGTGTTGAGGGCCCATCGGTGCGTACCAATCGTCCCATGGAGTCATACCATCTTGCTTCCACTTTACCAAGCATGTGCACCGGCAATTCAATTAAAACCTCATCGACCGCTGGGTTGGGATAAACGCGAAGTTCTTGTACTTCATGTCCGTTTTCATGAATGGAATTAAATGCACCAAAGTTCATTCGAACCATCGGAATCATGTTCAGATAGTACCAGTCGTTCGGAAAATACCGCACAAGTGCTGTTCCCTCCTCTGCATCGCCCGCCAAAGCACAAACGAAATTATCAATACCATCGGTGCTTGCAACAGATACAAAATAGGCCTCACCGGCATATAGCTGAATGGGCGAATCAAAAACCATATTAGTCAATATCTGATCACCGTAACCATTGAACATCGACGAATTCAAATCAACAAGCTGCGTAGTTCCTAATAAATCAGCTTCAACACCTGTGGATATATCAAAGCGATAAATCCTACCCTGAATTTGTGCCGGTGTCGATGATCCGATACCCACCCCTACCGTAATCGAATGACAGCTTAAATCCTCAGCTGTAATGTGAAACACGTTGCCTAATTCATACTCGACGTTGGCTTGTTCCGGAGTTCCCAAATAAACCGCACTCGCAAAAATTCGGTCACGCGCATACTGCTGATCATCGATATAAAAAAAGGTGGTATCCGTGTTATTCGACAAATCATCGTCGGGCTCCTGCTGGTCCACCCGATAGGCCAACTTGTATTCGCCTGTCAACGGCTCCATTTGAAAATTCCCTGCGCGTAACTCCAGTGATTCGCCTGTATTAATGAAAAACCCTTCGACGCTGGAGGCCTCATGAAGTACAGTGCCTGTCGGATGCGACAACACATCCACATGCAACCTGCAATCCGTCTGATACATTCCACCCAAATTCGAAGCAGTGGCAGAAAACTTCAAGTCGGGCGGCATCGTCGTCGGATACTTCGAATACTGCATAAACTCATATCCGGTGGGATGCGAAGGATCATACAAATCAAAATCACCGTAGTTAAAACCTGTAATCGCCAAATCATAACTGTATGTATCGATGAGTTCAACATCATCAATTTGCCAGTAGTAATACATGGCATCAAATACAAAACGTATGCGCACGTCGGGTTGAAATGCCACGTACGTAGATATTTGAATCACTTGCTCATTATTAGGTGTTGTTGGATTGGGTAGTTCCGGATTAGCAAAAACAGAAAACCAAAAAGACCCACCATCAATGGACACCTCCACAGAGGTATTTCCATTCAACCGTTTACAGTACTGATTAAACTTCAGCGCCACACTTCCATGCGATGTGAGATCGATAGACGGTGAAGTGAGTGTGGCATAGTGCGGGCCTGGTGCTGGTCCCGAACCAAAGTTCGACGGACTGCAGGGCAAATTCGGATTATCCCACCAGTTCGAATCGAAAATCATAAATCCATTCGCCGCTGTTGGGCTTGCGATGGGTTCACCCAAATTACCCACAACACAACTGCCCCGAGAGCCCACTTCAACATTCGGCATGGTATTCTGTCCGCGATACTCCCAATCGGCCACACCGCCGGAAGCGGCGCTAATCCAACCGTTATTGAAACCACTGGAAAAATCTTCCGACCATATCACATCACGATTGGCCCCTGCAGTTCGCATTGCATTAGGATCCATAGCATAACTCCCGGGTGCGGGTGAAAAATGATATTGGCTCAATGCAAAAGAACAGGAAAAAAGAATGATGGCGAAAGAGTAGAACGATTTCATACAATCAATTATTCGCAACGAATATAAGTGCAGAAGCGCTGGCACTAGCCTACAATATCGTTCAACACTTACAAAGCAATAACCACCTCCAACGCTTCTTGTGTAGCATGCCAAAGCTGAAAATCGCGCTGGCCATGAACACCCTTATAACGCGCATTGATAATCGCATCATCACAATGAAAAGGCAGTATCTCTATGTCGCCGGCAAAATCGACAAGCTCACCCCAGTATTTGAATATGGCCTCCTTCGCACTCCACACAATAGTGAGCGCCCGCAAGGATTCGGCGTGTGATTCAAGCCAACTCCATTCGGTGCTGGAACAAAATCTACTTCGAATATTGAAAATCTGTTCGGTTGGCTCCTGCACATCCAACCCAATATTGACATCGGCTGTGACCACCGCAACACTTCCCTTGCAATGCGAAATTGACAGCGCACCGGACGTAATAACCGGCTTTCCGTTTGAAAGAAAATCAACAGCTCCAATTTCAAGTTGGCGCAACAAAAGGCGGGTTGCTAGCCACTCACGCCTCCGATGCACAGCTTTGAAATCAGGCATCCGTTCATTAGACACCAGCGAATCCCATTGCGTCAGAAGCTCCTCGTCGGTTACGATAGGTGTCCACAAAGCCAACGTGAATGACTTGTTCGCAACGAAAGAATGAACTATTTCGGCCTGCATGAGTTTCTGATGAGCGCAAACCTACGAAAGAGCTAATTTTTTCTGTTTTGTTTAATGAAATGTGTTAGCTTAATCCTATCTTTGCGCCCTCTTTTTCAAGATATTAAAACAAAACAAAATGAGCATTCCAACAGCTGAAAAGGTTATGACCTACAAAGTGAAAGACATGAGCCTCGCCGAATGGGGCCGCAAAGAAATCAAATTGGCCGAGGCAGAAATGCCTGGTTTGATGAGCTTGCGTAAAGAATTCGGTCCAACCAAGCCACTTGCAGGTGCCCGCATCGCAGGTTGTTTGCACATGACTATCCAAACTGCTGTGCTCATCGAAACACTCGCTGAACTGGGTGCTGAAGTGAGCTGGAGCTCATGCAACATCTTCTCTACACAAGATCATGCTGCTGCCGCTATTGCTGCTGCAGGTATTCCGGTGTATGCCTGGAAGGGAATGAATAACGAAGAATTCGATTGGTGCATCGAGCAAACGCTTCACGCGTTTAGCGGTGGTCAGGCACTCAATATGATTCTCGATGACGGTGGAGACCTCACCAACATGGTATTCGATAAATACCCCGAGTTGGTTGCCGGTATCCGCGGTATCTCGGAAGAAACTACCACCGGTGTGCTTCGCTTGTATGAGCGTGAGAAGAACGGCACGTTGTTGCTTCCTGCAATCAACATCAACGACTCAGTTACCAAGAGTAAGTTCGATAACAAATACGGCTGTCGCGAATCACTGGTAGATGCTATTCGCCGTGCTACCGACCTCATGATGGCCGGTAAAGTGGCTGTTGTAGCAGGTTTCGGTGACGTAGGTAAAGGATCTGCCGATTCATTGCGCCATGCAGGTGTGCGTGTAATCGTTTCTGAAATCGACCCAATCTGCGCATTGCAAGCGGCAATGGAAGGTTACGAGGTGAAGAAGATGGACAACGCCATTCCTGAAGCAGATATCGTAGTTACAGCTACCGGTAACCACAACATCATCGTAGATCGCCACTTCAAAAACATGAAGCATAACGCAGTGGTGTGCAACATCGGTCACTTCGATAACGAAATCGATATGGCTTGGTTGAACTCCAACTACGGCAATACGAAAGACACCATCAAGCCGCAGGTTGATAAATATTCAATCGGTGAAAAGGACATCATCGTTTTGGCTGAGGGCCGTTTGGTAAATCTCGGTTGCGCTACAGGTCACCCGTCTTTCGTGATGAGTGCTTCGTTCACCAACCAAACAATCGCTCAACTCGAGCTTTGGGCGAACTACAAAAACTACGAAAACAAAGTGTACGTTCTTCCTAAGAAACTCGACGAGAAGGTTGCACGCTTGCACCTTGCTAAAGTGGGAGTTGAATTGGAAGAATTGACCCAAAGCCAAGCCGACTACATCGGTGTGACAGTGGAAGGTCCGTACAAGTCGGACACTTACAGATACTAAGAGGGACGCTGGGCGAAGGGCAAGGTGCGAAGTAATCTATGCCTACATCCTAAGATCTACAAGAAGAAAAAGGCCGGAAATTCCGGCCTTTTTCTTTGTCTGGTTAATAGTGCTTTCAATTCTAGTGCGCCATCAATACGTCGCTTTCGCTGTGATGTGAACGCGCAACACCGTATACCGGGCCTTGATATTCTTCATTATAGGCCAAGGCAAGGTTCAGTATGTAAAACACATTGAAAACGGACACAAGAACGTAATCAATGATGGAATACTTGCCAAATGATTGCGCAAGCTCAACACACAAACGGAAGAAGAAGTACACGTTGTAAAACGGCACGAGAAAGAAAGCAAGATGGCTCACAGGCCTACCTACCATCTTCAACACAATTGCAACATTCCATACAGGAATAAAGGCAGCCACCCACGGCTGATTTGCTTTGGCGAATAAACGCGCCGCACCCAACGAACCTATAACGAGCAGAAAACCCGCCAGGAAGGTATACCCCGCATACTCATTCACCATCGACTGAAAAATGCTTGAGGAATTCATAGTAAAAAAGATTTGGTTATCGAAGAGACTTTTCCCTTCTACCTAAAAGACGTTCTGAAAACCAAATGGTTGCCTCGGTCGAGGGACGAAGGGCGAGGGGCGAAGGACATTCTTGTATGTGAGCATGACACCATGAGCACTCAAAACTCTGCTCCTTCCTGAATTAGGTCGACTTTTTAGATGCTAAGTATATACTGAATCGTAAACCCCAAACTTTATCCTCCGCGTCGCACCTCTCACTTCACATAAGGTCCCAACTCCAACACATTGCTTTCATTCATATCGCGGTCAACAATTTTAACCTTGAATAGGACCGTGTCATTATCACTTTGTAAATTCCAAATAGCCATGTCGATGCGTATCTCACCCTCTTGTGTCTGGTTTTGCCCCGTTGGCTTCGCCCATGGAATCACATAGTAAAATGCTACATCAGAGGGATCATCGCATGGATCTAAGGGTTCTCGAACCCATTGACCATTCTGCTTTTCATAGTACTCAGCATACAAATTCCAACTACGAATACATGGGGCGAATAATCCACTTGTATCGCCTTCTTCCAATCCAAAATTGCCGTCGCCATCCGTGAATCCCAATACCATCGTGGCGCCGCTTCCATCAATATCGAGCCGGCCACTGGTTAACCGGGGTTCATCCGGGAAACGCTCACTCTCCAGACAACTGCTAAAGAGAAAAGAAATTCCGAATAAAATGAGTGCGTGCTTCATGTTGCTCAAAACTATC
>JBILCQ010000328.1:0-2526 GCA_044353065.1 Flavobacteriales bacterium
AGCGCAACGATGGTCATAAATACATAGCAGACGCGTATCGGGCCGGGGTGCGCAATTTCGTAGTTGAGCATGAGCCACAATCTTCAATCCCCGACGCAAATGTTGTGGTTGTAAAAAGCAGCGTGAAGGCCCTGCAACAAATTGCGGCAGCACACCGCAAACAATTCGACATCCCTGTGGTTGGCATTACCGGATCGAATGGAAAAACCATAGTGAAAGAGTGGCTCAATCAGTTGCTGTGCGACGACTTCAATCTTGTGCGCAGTCCGAAAAGTTACAATTCACAAATTGGTGTTCCGCTTTCGGTTTGGAACATGGAGCCGTTGCATACGTTGGCATTATTTGAAGCGGGCATTTCGATGCCCGGCGAAATGGACGCGCTCGAGAAAATCATTTCACCTACTGTGGGCATCTTCACTTCGATTGGCTCTGCACACAGCGAAAACTTTTTGAGCAAGCGTCAACTCATTGGCGAAAAGCTGAATCTGTTCGCGCATTGTCCTGTTGTTATTTGTCCGGAAGACGGTGATATAGCTGCACTCATTCAACCGTGGCTTGCTACGAAAACGATATTGCGAACACCAACGGCTGAGCATGCAATACGCGCAAGCACGGCAACAAGCGCAACCATCGAATTGAAATGGAATGAACTGTTGCTGGAGTTTCAATTACCGTTTCGCGACAAAGCATCAGTTGAAAATTGCATTACATGCATTGCACTGATGCTTCACCTCGGATTCGAACCAACCATCATTCAAGATCGCCTGGGAAGACTTACAGCGCTTGAGATGCGATTGCAGTTAATCGAAGGAGAAAACGACTGCACGCTGGTCAACGACGCCTACAGCAACGACTTGCACTCGCTGGAAATAGCACTTGACTTTTTGGGGCATCACGCACGTCAGCAATCCAAAACCGTTATTCTATCTGATCTTTTTCAAACCGGATTGAATGACGATGAATTGCATAAACGTATCGCGCGACTACTGCAAGGAAAAGGGATTACGCAGTTCATAGGTATTGGGGCATCCATGTCGAAACATGCTTCTTACTATTCGGAGCATTCGTTGTTCTTTTCATCGACCGAATCATTTTTAGCAGAACTAACTACCGATCATTACGTGAAGCGCGCCATCCTCATCAAAGGAGCTCGCGACTTCCGCTTCGAGCGCATCGTGTCGGCTTTCCAGCAGCAAACACACGACACGGTGCTCGAAATTAATTTGAATGCACTCGCGCACAACCTTCGTTACTTCAAATCGAAACTACCATCGTCGACCAAGTTGATGGTGATGGTGAAAGCGTTCGGCTACGGAAGCGGCGCAGAAGAAGTAGCGTCGTTGCTGGAGTTCAACAAAGCCGACTATTTGGCGGTCGCCTATACCGATGAAGGTGTGGAGTTGCGCAAGGCCGGAATATCATTGCCCGTGATGGTGATGAATCCCGAACGCAGCAGCTTGCCTACGCTCATTCGTCATAAGCTCGAACCCGAATTGTACAGCTTTCGAACGGCGAACAATTTTCTACAAGCATTGCAAGCTGCTGATATCGCCGAGCGGTCGCCGAGCGAAGCCGAGGGGCCGTATCCCGTGCACATCAAAATCGATACAGGCATGCATCGCCTCGGTTTCATTGCCGATGAGATGCTGGAATTGTTCGAGTGGCTCACAGCAAACAAACAGGTCCGTGTGGCAAGTGTGTTCACGCATTTAGCAGCAAGTGATTCCAATCAATACGATGCTTTCACACGTCAACAATTGCACATCTTCAACGACTGTTGCGACCGAATCGCCATGCATGTGAAGAATCCATTCATGCGCCATGCATTGAACACCGGAGGCATCGAACGCTTCCCCGATGCGGCTATGGACATGGTAAGGCTCGGTATCGGGCTGTACGGCGTTTCAGCCAGTGGCGACGACCAGCAGCACCTGCAAACACCCGGCAAGTGGAAAACCATTATCTCGCAAATCAAGCAAATCAAAGGCGGTGAAAGTGTCGGTTATTCGCGTGCTTTCGTTGCTCCATTCGACATGACGATTGCCACCATTCCTGTGGGCTATGCCGACGGATTGCGCCGAACGATGAGCAACGGCCAAGGCTATGTGATGGTGCGTGGCGAAAAGGCACCCATCGTAGGTAACGTTTGCATGGACATGACCATGATCGATGTATCGGCCACGCATTGCTCGGAAGGCGACGAAGTAGAAATTTTCGGCGAACACATTTCCCTCATCGAATTCGCTCGCATGTGCAACACCATTCCGTATGAAGTGCTGACGTCGATAAGTCAGCGAGTTAAAAGGGTCTATGTGCAGGAGTAGGATTGCAGGAGTGTAGGATTGTAGGATTATAGGGGCTATACACCACAGCTGTTGCCGCTTAGTGTACGGCAGCCTCTCCGATAAAAACTAATAAAATTATTCTTTGCGGCTCTTTGCGACTTTGCGGTTTAATTACTTCAACCGCTGAGGCGCAAAGAAAGTGCGAGAGAATAATTACTGTAGCTGCCTTAAAACTTGGTAG
>JBILCQ010000329.1:0-2512 GCA_044353065.1 Flavobacteriales bacterium
CACATTGCACCACGACTCCTTGGCGATGTTCACCGGATCAACCAAATTGTCACCAATCTTATCGGCAACGCGATCAAGTTTACACCGCAGGGTAAGGTTCGATTAGAGATAACTCAAATGGGTGAGTCGAACGATTCACAGGATATTCGCTTTAAGGTCATTGATACGGGAATTGGAATTGCCAGTGATCGTCAGGTCGCCGTTTTTCAAGCGTTTGCGCAGGAAGATAACAGCACCACACGTAAGTATGGAGGCACCGGTCTGGGACTTTCCATTTCGAAGAGAATTGTTGAGATGATGGGAGGGGAGTTGAAGCTGACAAGTGAAAAAAACAATGGAACTACCTTCTCATTTCAGATTCAATTGAAGAAGGCCTTGCTCGAGGCACCAGCCAAAAAGGAATTTAATCCTGATCTGAAGGGCTCTGCTATTTTGCTCGTGGAGGATAATAAGGTCAATCAGTTTTTAGCCAATGCACTTCTCACCTCGTGGAATGCAAAAGTGGATATCAGTGAGGATGGTCAGGATGCCATCGAGAAAATGAAGGATGTGAACTATAGTTTGGTGCTGATGGACTTGCAGATGCCAATTATGGATGGTTTTGAAGCAACGGAGCACATTCGAACCGTGCTGCAGTCGAAGGTGCCTATTATCGGACTTTCCGCAAATGCACTTAACGGTGAGCGTGAACGAAGCCTGGAAAAGGGTATGGATGATTACGTCTCGAAGCCCTTCCAACCGGAACTCTTATATGAAAAGATTCATGGGTTCATCTTCCACTCGTGATGTAATATTGTCGAAATTTCTTTCGTGAAACGAATTGCTATTCTCGCCTCCGGTGCCGGCAGCAACGCCTCTAACATTCTCGAACATTTCAATTCAAAATCGGTTGCCGAAGTTGTGTTGATTGCGAGCAATAAGCAAGATGCCGGTGTACTGCAAATCGCAGCAAAAAATGGCGTTCCAACCTACATCCTGACAAGTGAAAACTTCAAGCGGAGTGATGAGTTTATTCAAAAGCTAAAATCACTTCAAGTCGATTTAATAGTCTTGGCAGGTTTTCTCTGGAAAGTTCCTGCGAACATGGTGGCGCATTTTCCCCAGCGAATCATCAACATTCATCCGTCTCTATTACCTAAATTCGGAGGCAAGGGCATGTATGGCCATTTTGTTCATGAAGCTGTGCATGCAGCTCATGAAGTGGAATCAGGCATTACGGTGCATTGGGTGAATGAACACTACGATGAAGGAGCTATCATCGCTCAATATCGCACTGAAATATTGTCTGGTGATTCAGTCGCCGTCATCGAGAGCAAGGTGCGCGCACTCGAGATCGAATGGTTTCCATCTATTATAGAGAAAGTTTTAATGAGTTGTTAACCGGGGTCTGAAGTCCCCTATCTTCGCGCTGACTCAAACGTAGACCTGTGAACCGAATTCATCCCGGAGCGGACATACCCGCTGCTATTGTTGTTTTTCTTGTTGCATTGCCGCTTTGCATTGGTATTGCGATAGCATCGGATGCCACTCCATTTGCCGGTATCATCGCAGGAGTTGTGGGAGGTGTTGTGGTTGGCTTGCTGAGCGGTTCATCGCTCAGCGTTTCCGGACCTGCCGCGGGTCTTGCTGCAATCGTGGCTTCAGCAATCCATGATTTGGGCAGTTATGAAGTCTTTTTATTAGCCGCTTTTATCGCAGGTGCATTACAAATCATCTTTGGTTATTTCAAGGGAGGTGGTATTGGTCGCTATGTGCCGAATGCAGTTATTAAAGGAATGCTCGCAGCGATAGGTATTTTGATTATTCTAAAGCAGATTCCGCACTTTGTCGGTTATGACGCAGATCCGGAAGGTGAAGAGTCGTTTATTCAACCGGATGGGCAAAATACGTTTAGTGAGTTGGCTGTTGCATTGAGTCGTATTTCGCCACTTGCCACCTTAATTGCTTCCGTTGCCGCTGCAATTTTATTGTTTTATCAGACGAGTTTTATGCAAAGGCAGGCATGGGTGAAGTATCTGCCGGGTCCCTTATTAGCCGTAATAAGCGGTGTTTTGCTCAATATGTTTTTGGTGCCAGACGGACATGCCCTTGCTTTGAGTGATGACCACGTTGTTCAGATTCCGATGTTCAGCTCGGTTCAAGAGCTATTCGGATTTATCACAATGCCGGAATGGGGTGCAATAGGCAATTACAAAGTTTGGGTTACGGCTGTGACGTTAGCTATTGTGGCTTCGCTGGAAACATTATTAAGCTTGGAAGCCGCCGATAAACTTGATCCTGAGAAACGCATAAGCCCCGCCAACCGCGAGTTGTATGCGCAAGGAACGGGTAACATACTTTCTGCATTAATAGGCGGGTTGCCGGTTACTTCCGTTGTGGTGCGTTCATCGGCCAATATCAACGCAGGAGCGAAGTCGAAGGCATCAACAGTGTTTCATGGTTTGTTGCTCTTGATATGTGTTTTCTCTATTCCTGGTATTTTGAACATGATTCCCAAGGCAGCTTTGGCAAG
>JBILCQ010000331.1:0-2510 GCA_044353065.1 Flavobacteriales bacterium
TAAAGTGCCACCGTTTTTCAGCTTCCATCATGTGTTTGCCCGCGAAGAGGGTGATTTGTTGGAAGTGGATTTGTGCGCTTATGACAACGCCGATATCATCAGTCATTATTATAAAGCTAAGCTGTCGAAATCAGATGAGCCCTTGCCGAAGGGAACAATGCGCAGGTTTACGCTTGATTTGAAAAATGGCAAGTGCATCGATAAAAAGCAATTGGCTGATGTATGCCTGGAACTACCGGTTATCAATCACTCTTTTGCGCGAACCAACTCATCGTATCGATATGTTTATGGCTGTGGTGTCAATCATAAAAAACCGAATGAGTTTTATAACCAGATTGAGAAGATTGATACCGAAACGGGAAAATCGCAGTCGTGGTACCGCGAGTATCATTACCCGGGCGAGCCGGTTTTTGTAGCATCACCTAGCGCTCAATCGGAAGATGATGGTGTATTGCTAGCGGTCGTTTTGAACGCCGAAAATCAAACATCTTATTTACTTGTGCTCGATGCACAAACGCTGAAGGAAGTGGGCAAAGCATTTCTTCCGCACAGCATATTATTTGGCTATCACGGAACATTTTTAACGAATCAATGAAGCAATGAAGAAATCTATTTTTCTACTGGCAATTGCATGTTACCTACTGGTTGGTTTTCGCACTCCGCCTGCTGGTGGAGTAGCAGTCACGATAAAAGGTATCGAAGGTAGCTCCGGACAGCTGGCGTTACTCATCTTTAACGGGGCCAATGGCTTCCCATCCGAGCACACGAAAGCGATGAAACAAGCCATGGTCCCCATAACCGGGAGCACTGTAGTTTACACGTTTACTGACTTGCCTGCAGGCACCTACGCGGTGACTGTCATGCACGATGAGAACAAAAACAACACACTCGACACGAACATGTTTGGCATTCCGGAAGAGGGTATTGGTGTTTCAAACAATGCGCTGAGCATGTTTGGACCGCCATCGTTCAAAGAATGCGCATTCACGCACAACGGGAATTCAACCTCCATTGAGATAACGCTGGATTATTGATGAGGTTTTTGCTTTTGCTAATAGCTCTCGTGTTGAGCGCTCCATTTTACGCTCAGCAGAAATGCGTAGTCTCAGGTATTTGCCGTGATGCCAATACACGTGAACCACTTGAATTTGTCCAGGTAGTGCTGGGCGATGGCGCAGCCCATGCTGCGACCAATCAGCAGGGAATGTTCATGTTGGAAGCACCGATGGGAAGTTATGCGTTAAAAGCCACGATGCTCGGATATGAGCCGTTTTCCCTTGCTGAAGTGGTTTTACAGCCGCGCGATACGATTCGTATTGTGATAGAAATGATACCCGGCTCCGGGGCGTTTCAGGAAGTAATCGTGGAAGCAGCTCCGTTCAAGCGGGGTATCGACGTGCCTTCCTCCATGCGCAGTTTGGGAGCCAATGAAATTCAGCGAAATCCGGGTAGTGATAATGATGTGTCGAAGGTGATACGCACATTGCCGGGTGTGACCGCCACATCGGCCTTTCGCAATGATTTGATTATTCGCGGGGGTGCGCCCAATGAAAACCGTTTCTTTTTGGACGATGTGGAAATACCGGTAATCAATCACCTCGTTACACAAGGCGCGAGTGGTGGGGCGTATTCCATCATCAATGCCAATCAATTGCGCGAGGTGGAATACATGAGTGCTCAGTTTCCGGCCAACAGAGGAAATGCGCTTAGTTCCGTCTTCAACTTTCAGCTCAAAGAAGGCAATAACGACAGTTTGCATGTGTCAGCCCGATTGGGCGGCACCGACATGGGAATTGGCCTGGATGGTCCTATCGGTAAACGCGTGAATTATTTGGCCACGATTCGTCGCTCATATCGACAATACATTTTGAAGCTGCTCAATTTTGCGTTTTCACCCGTTTACAACGATGCAACATTGAAAGTTCGCATCAAGCTAAACCCTCGCAACACCATCACGGTTCTGGGCATTGGTGCCATCGATGATTTTAAACTCAACACAGAAGTGGGTAACAATGAAATACAGCGCTACCTGCTCGAAAATCTGCCCTTCAGCGATCAATCCAACTACACGGCCGGCGCGGTTTACAAGTCCTATCGCAAGCACGGCTTCTTCATGGTGACTGGTAGTCGAAGTGAGCTAAAGAACAGCGCTGAGAAATATTATAATAACGATGAATCGAATACAGCAGGTTTACTGTTGAAATACAACTCCCGCGAGTGGTCGCATCGCGTTCGTGCTGAATACACGCATACGTCAGAACACTTCAAATGGAACAGTGGAATTTCTTGGGAAGATGTGCATGGGGAGTTTGATGTATTTACACGGATTCGCAATGAATACGGGCCTATTGAAGTCAAATACTTCTCCCCCGTTAACTTTCAGAACTATGCTGCATTCTCTCAGCTGAGCAAAGGTTGGTTCAACGACAAGGTGACAGCTACGATTGGTGGAAGAGCCGATGGCAGCTCGTACAATACATCGTTAAACAACCCATTGGAAAATATTTCAG
>JBILCQ010000330.1:0-2510 GCA_044353065.1 Flavobacteriales bacterium
AATCATGGTTTGCATGGCCTTCATTTCCGCTTCATCCAACGGTTTAAATGCAGAGACCAAGTCTGCATGCGGATTGGTTTCATAACGATCGAAGGTTATGCCCAGCTTTTCATCCAAAAACTTCTGAAGATTAGGTATTACGCCAAACACACCAATGGAGCCGGTAATCGTATTTGCATTCGCATAAATTTTATCGGCACTGCAAGCAATGTAGTATCCACCCGAAGCAGCGTAGTCGCCCATCGAAACATAGAAGGGTTTACCGCTTTGCTTGATAAGTTCAGTTTCACGCCAAATAACATCAGAGGCCAAAGCGCTTCCTCCAGGCGAATTGACACGCAAAACAATGGCTTTCACCTTCTCATCTTCACGGGCTTGCTTTAAGGCCTTGGCAATGCGCTCGCTGCCAATGGTCTCATCGTCGCCCTCTCCACTCTCGATAGCTCCAACAGCATAAACAACAGCTACCTTCTCTTTTCCATAACCCGCTTCATCATCACCAGACTTATGATACTCTGCCAATTTCACCATGTTCAAGTCATCATCGTCTGCATCGGCAGCCACACCGGTTTTTGACTTCAACGTGGCCATCACTTCATCGCGATACAGAAGACCATTTACTAAACCCGATGTTTGAACCGCAGCATTACTTGCGAACGTCAGGGAGTCCGCGAAAAGGTTCAATTGTTCAACGGATACATTGCGCGAAGCCGAAATATCATCGAGCATGATGCGCCAGATATCGTCGATGAAGGTTTTCATCTGCGCGCGATTCTCGTCCGACATGTGGTCGTACATATAGGGCTCAACTGCGCTTTTGAATTTGTTATTGGGTCCGCGAATAACTTGTGCCTCAACCCCGAGCTTATCGAACATTTTTTTGTAGTACATGATTTCGGCGTTCATACCGCGCCAGTCAAAGGTTCCTTCCGGATACATGTACACCTCATCGGCGGCACTGGCCAGATAATATTCGGCCTGACCGAAATTTTCCGCATAAGCCACAACAAATTTCCCGCTGCTTCGGAAATTCTCAATAGCGCGACGCATGTCGAGCAAGGTGCTTGGGGCTGCCTGAACATTAATTGGTTCGAGAAAAATACCTTTTATCTTTTCGTCGGTGCGTGCCTTTTCCAAATCTGCAATAAATCTGTCGAGGCCGATTTTGCTGCCGCCTTCCATCGAGAATGGATCGATATTGAAATCATTATCGGAAGCTCGTTCAGCAGTTGGCTGTTCGATTACGATGTGCAAAATAGAATTGTCGTGCACGTGACTTTCATCGCTATCAGAGCCACTGGCAACAGCAACTATGATTAAGATTACAACTGCAAGAATCATGAGGCCTAATGCCAGGAAGGTACCAAGCATTGAAGCTAACATCGACTTTAAAAAGTTCATGGGTTTGATTTTTGGGCAAACCTAAGACGGAATAGAAGCTGGGACGTTACAAAAATTTGGAAAAAGCCTAGCCAATGAAATAAATCATTTCAGAGGAAGCTAGCCGGCCTAGTTACCTATAATCCTACAATCCTGTACCCCTACAATCCTAACTAACCCAACACTTCCTTCATTTTTTGACCGATATGCGCCGGACTGTCAACCACGTGGATTCCGCATTCGCGCATGATACGCTTTTTGGCCGCAGCACTTTCATTCTCGCCACTTACAATCGCACCAGCGTGACCCATGGTACGGCCTTTTGGAGCAGTTTCACCCGCGATAAAACCTACCACCGGTTTCTTGTTACCGTTTTCCTTGATCCACATGGCCGCCTTTGGCTCGAGTTCGCCGCCAATTTCACCGATCATCACGATGCCATCCGTTGCCGGATCATTCATCAGCAGTTGAACAGCTTCAAGGGTGGTTGTTCCGATGATAGGGTCACCGCCAATACCAATTGCTGTTGTAACACCCAAACCGGCTTTTGCCAATTGGTCTGCAGCTTCATAGGTTAGTGTACCCGACTTAGAAACGATACCTACTTTACCAGGCTTGAAAACGAAGCCTGGCATGATTCCCACCTTCGCCTCACCCGCGGTAATAACTCCGGGGCAGTTCGGACCTACGAGTGTGCACCCGCGGCTCTTGCTGTATTCCTTGGCTTTTACCATATCGGCAACGGGAATTCCCTCTGTGATTGTCACGATGACTTTGATACCTGCATCGGCAGACTCCATAATCGCATCTGCAGCAAATGCCGGCGGTACGAAAATGATTGATACATCAGCGCCCGTTGACTTAACCGCATCGGCAACCGTATTGAACACAGGGCGTTCGAGGTGTGTGCTTCCACCCTTACCGGGGGTAACACCACCAACCACGTTGGTTCCGAATTCAATCATTTGTGATGCGTGAAACGTGCCTTCACTGCCTGTGAAGCCTTGCACGATAACCTTTGAGTTTTTGCCAACTAGAACGCCCATGGAAATTTTGAATTTAGGGTGCGAAAATAGAGCATGATTACAAATTACGAATTACAAATTACAAATTAGCTGCTACGCAGGAGC
>JBILCQ010000332.1:0-2509 GCA_044353065.1 Flavobacteriales bacterium
ATTCGGGGCATTGTTATCCGGAATTGGTGCAAAAGGAAAACGGAAAGACCGTTGCAGAGTTCAAGTCCATCTTGTGGAAGAACGACTATGAGCGAGTGAACCGACAGTTTATTGATCAGATCAAAGAGCCCCTCAAAGACGGCATTAAAGTGCTGTGCGAAGTGTCGGTGACCTATTCGCCTCAATATGGTCTTTCACTGCGCATTCATGATATTGATATCAGTTATACGCTGGGTGATATTGAAGCCGAAAAAAAAGCAGCCATTGAGCGTTTGAAACGCGAAGGGCTTTTTCAACTGAACAAGTCAAGGGAGCACGCCCTTCTACCCAAACGAATCGCTGTCATCTCAGTAGAAAGCAGCAAGGGCTTTGCCGATTTCCAAGAAATTATTGATGCACAGAGCGCACGTTTCAGCATTTTCAGAATGCTCTTTCCGGCGCTGCTTCAAGGCGACAAAGCCGTTGAATCGCTTCTTGCTGCGTTGAAGCGTGTGCATCGTGTTTCACATCAGTTCGACGCGGTGGCAATCATTCGCGGTGGCGGTGGCGACGTCGGGTTGAGTTGTTTTAATCACTATGAACTGGCTCGCTCCATGGCAGATTTCCCCCTACCGGTTTACACGGGCATCGGCCATTCGACGAATGAAACCGTTTGCGAAATGGTTTCCTACTACAATGGCATCACCCCCACGAAAGTTGCTCAGCAAATACTTGACTATTTCGAAAGATTCGAAAGAACCGTGGTTGAATCGCAGCGCTCAATCATCATTCGTTCACAAGAAATTTTGAATACTGAAAATCGAGAACTCAATTTGCACAGCCGCATAATTCAACAAGCTGCCATGGGAATGCTCATGAATCAGCGTGAGAGGCTAAGCCATACCACAAGCGAGTTGACGAAAGTGAGCGGCAGATTTCAGTCGGATATTGCGTTGCGATTAAACATGCTCGTGCAGCGCATACCGAGCGTATCGAATCATCGCATAGCCGCGGCCATTGAGCGCATTGACCAACTCAAACGACAACTAGGCCTTGCCTCCGCACACAACATTTCCAATACCGAAAAGAATCTTAGCCATCTTGAGAAAATCGTCGCTATCACCGACCCGAAAAACATTTTGCGAAAGGGCTACAGCATCAGTTATGCAAATGGCACGGCCGTTCGAGAAGTTGGGCAACTAAAACCGGGCGATCAAGTAACTACGATTCTTGCCGGTGGCAGTTTCGAAAGTGAAGTCAAAACGATTCATTCCAATTAACACTATTCTTATATGACCTATACAGAAGCTTTTCAAGAATTACAGGACATTGTAACTGAAATTGAAAAAGGAGAAACAACAGTCGACGTGCTATCTCAAAAGGTAAAGCGCGCCTCAGAACTTATTCAACTTTGCAAGAAAACACTTCGCGAAACTGAAGGCGATGTAAATTCGATTTTACAAGAACTCGCCAAGCAGGACGAAAAATCGTAATCCGGAAATGAATTCAGCAGCATACTACAAAAATCACCTACAGCTTCTACCTCATCCGGAAGGAGGACATTACGCTGAGGTGTATCGAAGTCCGTTAGAAATCGAGGTGAATGGATTTGACGGCCCGCGCAACATGTGCACCTCCATCTACTTTTTACTCGAGGCGGGCGAGACATCCGCCTTGCATCGAATCAAAAGCGATGAGCTGTGGTATCATCATGATGGCGGAGTGCTGGAGATTATTGAAATAGATGAGACCGGAAATGAGATTATCACGCGGCTTGGAAAGTCAATCCACGAAGGGTGCTCACTGCAGCACGTTGTCAAAGCAGGACGATGGTTTGGAGCACGCCCGTTGGCAGGAAGTGAATTCTGTCTCGTTGGCTGCCAGGTATCTCCCGGATTCGACTTCCGTGATTTCGAGCTCAAATAGCTGAATGAACAGAAGCTCGCGAAAGACGCTCAGATAGTGGACGCACTTCAGTGCGTCCCAACAAGCCGAATGATCGAAATTCGCTCATCGCACATCACCCTTCTAATACTGCCACTTCTTGGTAAATGAATTATAGAAATTCACACCAATCTTGAAATCAAACTTGGCTCTTTCCCAATTGCTGTCGGCTGTTGCTGCATAAATTCCAAATCTGAATAATTCTTTGCGAATGCGGACTGCGCGCTCAATACCCGCGTAAAATTCGACGTGATGAAAATTCTCATCGGGAATGGAAAGCATGGCAGCACCGGCAGCTTCGGTAATTTTCAATCGGTGTAACAACGGAATTTTATTCAGTAAAATCCCGTTGAAGTGATGGAAATAATTAGCGCGGAAAAACGCATTGGGAGTGGAAAGCGTCGGTCCCAAAAGTTGGAATGAATTGAGTGGATCGGAGAAGAAGAAGATATCAGACCCACGGAAATATCGATGCTCAAGCAAGCGCAAATTTTTCTTGTTTACAAAAGATCCGGCCAACACCGACCAATCAACGTCTCCCAGACGACCAACGGTTTTAGCGTGTTTCAATCCAACTTCCACATAA
>JBILCQ010000333.1:0-2501 GCA_044353065.1 Flavobacteriales bacterium
AGAAGGAGATGTGTTGCTACTCGAAAATCTTCGCTTTTATAAAGAGGAAGAGGCCGGCGATGAATTTTTTGCAGGGCAATTGGCTGAAAACGGTGACGCGTATATCAACGACGCGTTTGGCACAGCACATCGCGCACATGCCAGCACGGCAGTTATTGCTCGATTCTTCCCAACCGACAAACTGTTTGGTTACCTGATGGAAGATGAAGTGCAAAGCATTGACCGCGTGTTGAACTCTTCGGCAAAGCCCGTTACGGCAATCATCGGTGGCAGCAAGGTTTCAAGCAAGATTACGATTCTGGAAAACCTATTGAATCGCGTCGATAACATCATTATTGGCGGAGGCATGGCCTATACGTTTTTCAAAGCGTTGGGAGGATCAACCGGAAACTCCCTCGTGGAAGATGATAAATTAGAAATGGCGGTTGCCCTGCTCGAAAAGGCAAAAGCAAAAGGCATCAACATTTATCTGCCTGAAGATTCTGTGATTGCGGATGCCTTTTCAAATGATGCGCAGATCACCTCATCAGAAAGCCGCGGAATTCCGAGCGGTTGGATGGGGCTCGATATTGGCAAAGCGTCAGCAGTTCGTTTCGAAGAAGTCATTCTTCAATCGAAAGTAATCTTGTGGAATGGTCCCATGGGTGTATTTGAAATGCCGAATTTTTCGAATGGCACAATTGCAATTGCCAATGCATTGGTGAAGGCCACTCAGAATGGAGCATTTACCTTGGTAGGTGGTGGCGACAGTGTAGCGGCCATCAATCAGTTTGGGTTGGCCGACAAAGTGAGCTACGTAAGCACCGGTGGCGGTGCAATGCTAGAAGCACTCGAGGGAATTGATTTACCCGGTATTGCGGCAATTAAGTCGTAAGCTTATTGCGCTGATAATTCAATGAAGAGGATGATATCATCGACGCCAATGTATCCATCGCTATTCAGGTCGAAAGAGTCGCAATCGTTTAAGCAACCAAACTGCTCCAAAAGCAGCAACAAGTCATCGTCGTTTATGAGGCAATCGCCATTGAAGTTGGCCGGCGACGAGTTTATGTCGGGCACGGAAACAATCTTCGTAGCATAATTACTTACACCGCATTCATTGGATGTTTGCGCGCTGATGAAGAAATCTTGCGCTCCTGCAACAAGCTCAATCGTGTTTTCATTTAACAAAGTTGTACTTGCCGTGGTTTGCCAATTGTATTCCGTTGCATTCGCATCAGCAGCAATAGTGTAGGTTGCGCTCATTCCTTCACATAGTATCGCGGGCCCAACAATAGCATAGACGCTATCAACACGCTGTGTAACACTTACACTGATGCTTGCAGAGTCGGAAAGACCACACGCGTTGGTAACAGTAACGGAAGCAAGGCCTCCCATGGCACTAGGAACAGGTTGTATAAACCTATCGTTTTCAGTGCCCGTCCAACCTTCAGGTAGCTGCCATTCGTAGCTGATTGCTCCTGCAATTTGTTCACACACCAGTTGCCCAAGGACACCTTCACACCATTCCTGATCGCCTGTGATGTTGCCCAGTTCAAACGTGCCACAACCGAGCTGCGTGCGATACATGTCGCTCCCCGAACCGATATAGCAATAGTTTTCGGTGAAATGACCGCTGCCGGCACCCATCATGCTGTTATCGTTTTGAAGCACCACTTCCCAGGTGGCTCCGCCATCCAAGGTCTTGTAGAGCGTTGCGTAGTTATCGACGCAAAACCCAATGTTCTCATTGAAGAATTTTATATCGAGCACAGTGCCCGCACCGGTGAAGAAAAACTCCCATGTTTGGGTACCGTCAAGTGTGCGGTACATACCACCAAAGCTCCCCACAAAACCAACTGAATCATTTAGAAAATGAATGCAGGTGCCCACAAGGCCATTGTGATATTCCCAGGTATTGCCGCCGTCAAACGTTTTGTAATAGGTGTCGCCGCCGCTTTGCACGCCCCTCACCGCAATACCCCGCTGGCTGTCGAAGAAGTGAATATCTGTCGCCCCAAGATTGGTTCCACACGTAAAAGAAGTTCCGCCATTGGTCGTTTTACAAATGTTTGAAGCAAGCCCAAGTCCGGCGGCAAAACCTGTTTGTGTATCTATAAATTCGAGGCAGGTAGCCGTAAGGGTAAACGGACTGCTAAAAGTCCAGGTCTGCCCACCATTGACCGTCTTCCCAAGGTTTGTTGTGCCGAGGACATAGCCAACCTGCGCTGTCGGAAAATCGACCGCGTACCACCCACCCGAAGTTGCTGTTTGTCGGATGTTCCAAAGTTTACCCCCGTCAGTCGTTTGTGCGATGCCACCGTAATTTGTTCCGCCTACAGGTGATGAAACAGCCGTACCCTGGGTGTCGGAAAAAAACTGCATGGCATTGACACTTCCTCCAGGCGCAGCGTTTTTAATGACACTCCAAGAAGAACCTCCATTTAGACTTTTGTGGATTTGCATTTTGCCCATCATAAATGCAGCATTTCCGGAGACGTGATCGCCGCATAAAATATCAC
>JBILCQ010000080.1:0-8789 GCA_044353065.1 Flavobacteriales bacterium
CATGACACGTGTAACCCGAGAGCAGATTAAAGAGATTGAGCCCTATTGCGAAGGAATTTCAGGTCTTCACATTGGGTGTACAGGCATTATTGATTTTCGCGGAGCAACCGTGAAAATGGCCGAGCTTGCCCTTGCCAAGCAACCTGCAAGCGAAGTACATACAGGTGAGGAAGCAATTGCATTCGAACGGCAAGGTGAAATTTCCCTCGTTGTAACCAGCAAGGGAAAGTACCGTGCAAAGCACATGATTTTCTGTGGTGGACTTCAGGCCGACCGATTGGCGAAGAAAGATGGTGTTCGATTGAAAGAAAAGGTAGTTGGCTTCCGTGGCGACTATTACGAGTTAACCGAGCAAGCTAAACACAAAGTAAAGCATCTGATTTACCCGGTTCCCAATCCTGACTTTCCGTTTCTGGGTGTGCATTTCACACGCATGGTAAATGGTGAAATTGAATGCGGACCCAACGCTGTTTTCACTTTCAAACGTGAAGGATATGGCAAGACTGATTTCAGTTTGCGCGATACGATGGATGCCTTGAGTTACATCGGTACCTGGCGCCTTTTCATGAACAACATGAAATTTGGAATTGATGAATACCGAAGAGCATTTTCAAAGCGATTGTTTTTAAAAACGCTTCAAACGCTTATCCCTTCACTGACTATGGACGATATTCATCCGGGCAGAGCAGGTGTGCGCGCATTGCTCTTGAGCCAAGATGGTGATACCCGCGACGATTTCCGCATTGAATACACCGATCATAGCATTCACGTATTAAATGCACCATCGCCGGCAGCAACAGCAGCTCTTGCGATTGGCGATAATGTGAGGGAAATGGCCGAAAAGCACTTCGGACTAAAATAAAAAAGGGGTCAACATTGACCCCTTTTTCATTTCCGTTTGAAGGATTATTTCTTTGGCTCTTCAGCCATTGCGATTGTCTTCACTTTCTTAGACTTCTTGCCTTCAGCTTCAGCTGTACCACCTTTCTGGCAGCATGAACCGCTAGCACTTGTTGTGCCCTTGCTGCAGCAAGAACCACCATTGCCTTTGTTGCAAGACTTTTCAGTAGCAGCAGTGCCGGTAGCAGTAGTTTCGCACTTAGTACCGTTTTGAGCAGCGGCCTTTTCGCACTTCGCCTTGTCAGCCTCAGAGCATTTCATGGTTTCTTGCTTGGCAGCTGTTCCTTGAGCAGCAGCACCAGAGCATTGAGCATTGGCCATTCCGCAGATTGCAACGAAGGCCAAAAGAGCAAATAATTTTTTCATTGTATTGGTTTGTATTTAAAAAGCGTTTTTTACGCTAATGTTCTTTGGAACATCGCTGTGGCGAATATACACCCAAACCCTCAACAACATAGCTGCGAATATGCGATGTGTCATTTTTAACACAAAAAGACTATTTACGCCGCTGGTTTCATAACTCTTTGAACGCTATGAGCGTAAGGCTGTATAGAGACTAACTTGCCGACGTATCTTCGTTTTCGAAACTCTTTCAAATGTCTGATAAAACGCTTTCTGAACCTGACACCGGGCCCGATACCTCTGCACTGAGGATCAATCCAACCAGTGCCCAAGCGTTTTTGACTGCCCTCGATGAGCAACCGAAAGAGCGATTGGCTTTCGTATATCAAGCCATCATCGTATCGCTTATCATCCACATATTCGTATTGTTTGTCACCCAGATGCTTACGGAGGAGCATCGGATAGCTGAAGACGAAATCGTATACGAAGAATTGGAAATGGACATGTTGCAAGATGAACCGCTTCCCGAAGAAGAGCCCATGCGGCAATCCAACAGTCAGGAGGAATTACGAAACTTAATTGCGAATGAAAATTCTGAGCGGTCATCGGATGCAAGAAGCTATCGTGGCATGAGCTCATCGCAAATGAAAGAGCAGGTCTACAATGATCTCAAGGCCATGGAAGCGGAGGAGTTTGCCCGTCTGAACGATGGATCGACCGACTATACCGTGGCGCCCAAGACGCAAGGAAACCAACAAGATAAAAGCACATTCAAGAAAGGCGAGAACGACTGGTTCAAGGAGCAACAAAACAAAAGCTACAGCGGGCCTGTAACGGCTTCATTCAACATGAAAGGCCGCGAGCCACTGGACAATCCCATTCCAACCTATCGCTGCAAGACGAACGGTGTTGTAGTGGTTCTCATTTCAATAGATGAGCTGGGTAAAGTTGTAGACGCGCGCATCCAAGAAGGTAGTTCTTCTTCGAATTCTTGTCTGCGAGAAGAGTCTGTTTTCTATGCAAAAAAATGGCGCTTCGATTACAGCAGTTCCAAGCGCAAGCAAGACGGAACAATTACGTTCACCTTCAATCGACAGTAATCAGCGCGTTGCTCCTTCTGCGTAATCTTTCAGATAAGCGAAATGAGGGGTGAGTTCTCCGTGCAACGTTGTCTCTGTCGCGTGCCAAATGATCTCTTCGGTATCACCGTTGAACATATGCGGAAGCACCTTCCCTATCAATTCGTTTCCAAAATCTTCCGAGGCATCTTTGGGTAACTCGCATGGCAGATTATCGATAGCCATGACGCAAATCGCATCTTGTTCGGTCCAATGACATTCCGTTCCGCTAATCGGGTTGTATCCGTAAAGCGGATCAGCAATGGTTGAAGCCCGCAGAGTAGATGCAATTGGGCCGCCAACATCGCAGCTGACGTCAGCAATTACGCGACATTTCCAGGAAGGATGCTGCAAGTCGGACTGAGAAAGGAGAATCGGATTTCCGGAAGCCCAAAGGTGGCAAGCGATATACAAGTCGCTCGAACGAACGGTCTCAGCAAGCGAAGACTGGTAGAGCTGAGGATTGTTGTAAAAGTCGGACTTATCAAAACCTCCTCTGTCTTTGCGCACATAATATTCGGCAGTATCGAGGTGCGTGTAAACCGGCTCATTGAAATCCTCACTGAGGAACTCTGCCTCCGTTACTCTGCGCAATGGCAACAGTTTCAAGATTTCTTCAGCCCCATGACCTACTCTTCCGAAGCCGGTGACAGCCACCCGCATATTCTGTGGAAGCTTTACCTGTGTAAGTTCCTGTTCGAGTTCCTTTCGGTCATGGCATTCGTGAGGTGCCTTTATCGAGTATAAGTTGTGTTTCAAGCCGAAAGAACGAAACGCGTGGTAAGCACCTACAATCCCTGCATAACGACCAAATCCAATAAGTCTTTTCTTGCTTCTATCCTTGATTACTTCATAATCGATAAGTCGAATCTTACGATCAAGAATTGATTTGAGCAACTTGGCATTGTAGGGTTGTTTCTTGAAGGTATGCGAGAAGAACATGTATGACTTACCGGGAATAAGCATTTCGATTGGTACTTCTTTAACACCGATGATTAAATCACAATCCGACAGATCTTCTTGCAGCGAAATGCCTGCAGAAACAAACTCTGCATCAGCATATTTACGAATAGGACTTGGCTGCACCACAACATCCACATTAAACTGCGCTTTCACGAATACACATTGCTTCGGTGTGAGTGCAACGCGATGGTCGGGTGGCACCTTGCCTTCTCGTATGATTCCAATTTTCTTGATTGTCATTGAATCAATTTTGCGCAAAAATACCTTTTGCAGTTGGCATTTCGCGAACAAAAGGAGTAAGCGGTTTAGGCTGGTTAATTTTAATTGTGAGGAAAAAAGGAGAAAGGCGATTTATCTTCGCGTCGTTCTTTGACATTATTCCGATTGCCTTGTGCGCCGCAGAAGGAGCACACGCAGAAAAATTTTGGGCCCGTTCCCCGGATTTGACAGCAAGAAGAATAGCTGGGCAAGCATGCAGAGCGTTTTGCAGGATAGCTCTTAAATCTGAAACTGCAAGTCAGAAATGACAACACTTCTTACGCGCTTGCAGCCTAATCACCGGGTGTGATTACGCCTAATTTCGGACTGGGTCCGGAACAAGCACTGTCTCGTCGGATGACCCCGCTCTTGGTCGCCGGCAATGAGGCTTCATCAAAGAGAGATCGCGAAAGCTGACGCTTGTAGGTAATCGCTAAAAACTTCAAGCTAAGTGACTGTTTGGCTGTTCGTGGCCTGGCATTCATCGAAAATCAATTGCGAACTAAGCATGTAGAAAACTTAGAAATTCCTTGTTTGGACGTGGGTTCGACCCCCACCGGGTCCACCAAAAAAAGAAATGAGCTCCGGCTCATTTTTTCATTTGGGCAATTAGCTCAGCTGGTTTAGAGCACTACCTCGACAAGGTAGGGGTCACTGGTTCGAACCCAGTATTGCCCACATACAAGGTACTGCGACGGAAATTCTATAGCGCAGTGGTGCTTGAAGTAAGAAGGATAAAGGATAAAGGATAAATTATTAAGTACAAAGTATGAAGTATGAAGTACAAAGTACCGATGCAAGTCCATTTATAGGAGGCACGAAAACCCGCATATTATAAGGACATTGAAAAAGTACAATTTCTAACTGCTCGAATCACTCACCATTCTTTCTCCAATCGAGATTATAGGTAATGGCTGCTTGCAGCGTGTGATTTCTTTCGGTTTGAATTCCGTCTTTTTTTATGACGTATTGGTTGAGGTATCCAAGTTGAATATTACAGGCAGTGTTGAACCGCCATCCGAGAGCGCAGTACAATCGATTTTGATCAAGCACATTTTTGGCTATTCCCTCTCCGAATCCGACGAAGATTTCATCCCAAACAGAAAGGAAAAGAGTATGGTCGCTCATTTCGCATTTATTCAAAGGCACATTGCAAAGCAGGCGATACCGAGCGCGCTGGCGAAAACTGAATCCATTCAATTGAAAAGTATTTTCCGACGAATTCACCCAATTTTCAATGTAGCGTTGCTCCAATCTGTATCTGTGAAAAATCTCAGTGCGTGTAAGTGTCGATTTCAACTCGGCCTGTTGCCAAATTCTGTGCTCATTGTTTTCGTGCGCAATGGGTTGCGCGCCATAAGGAAATGTCTTAATCCATGCATAACCGACGGAGTATTTTGCTCCCGATGCGGAGTAGAAATCAACACCACAGCGAAGCAGTGACTGCTGCCAATGCTGAATAAACCCTGATCTACGCCACTGATATTCGGTGTTAAAGCCCCAATGTTTATTGATTCGATGATTACCGAAAAAGGCGACCCAAGCATTATGCTGGTTGGCGATTTGCTTTTGTGCATTGATCTTCAATACCTGCGTGCAAAGGAATACTGCGCACACTAACGAAAGCCATTTCCATCCAAACAGATTGAAGATACGTGCTTGCGTCCTCATTAAAGTACCGGCAACACTTTCGCCTTGCACTCACCAAATCCTATTCGCACTCCGTCCTTACTTGCATGCCCTCGCATGACAACCGTATCACCGTCTTGAATGAAGGTTCGCTGTGATCCATCGTTCATGGCAACAGGCTTTGTTCCCTTCCATGCAATCTCGAGCATGCTGCCGTAAGAACCCTCATGCGGGCCGCTGATGGTTCCACTGGCCATCATATCGCCACATCGAATGTTACATCCATTCACGGTGTGGTGGGCGAGTTGCTGAGCCATGTTCCAATACATGTATTTATAGTTGCTGTTGGAAACAACTGTTTCTTCCGCATTCTGTGGCTTAATAGCGACCTGAAGGTTGATCTCAATATTCTTATTTCCACTATACTCCAGGTAAGACAGGACCTTCGGTTCCTGGACAGGACCGGGCACACGGAAGGGCTCAAGTGCATCGAGCGTTACAACCCAGGGGGAAACAGTCGACGCGAAATTTTTCGCTAAGAAAGGTCCGAGTGGCACGTACTCCCAGCGCTGAATATCACGCGCGCTCCAATCATTGAAGAGCAACATTCCGAAAATGTAATCGTCGGCTTCAGCGGTGCTAATTCGATGACCGAGTGGCTTACCATCGAATGTGACAAAAGCCATTTCCAATTCAAAGTCGAGCTGCTTCGAAGGCCCAAACGAAGGAAGTGTTTCATCGCTTGCGTTCGTTTGTCCCATTGGCCGGTGAATGGGCACTCCGCTAATGAGGATGCTCGATGCTCGGCCGTGGTAGCCCACAGGCAAATGCTTCCAATTGGGTAAAAGCGCTTTTGCCGGATCGCGAAACATGGTTCCCACATTGCGAGCATGATCTTCGCTGCTATAGAAGTCGGTATAATCGCCTACTGCAATCGGCATCAGTAATTGCACTTCGTCTTGTCGAAACAATACTTGTCGCACGTGATGCTCCTTATCACGCAAATCGGGCATATCGCTGCGCAGCAATTTCGAAATACGATTTCGTAAATCGCGCATGGCTTGCTTTCCATGGCGCATGCAACGGTTGAGCGTCGGACTCACCATGTCCTCCAACGTGAAAGGCAAATTCTCAAGATACCCCATCACATGTAGGGCCTTCAAGTCGATGAGTTGCTCACCTATTGCGCAGCACACATGAGGAAATTGACTTTCCGTGCGGAAGATGCCGAACGGTAAATTCTGTATGGGAAAATCTGAACCCTCCGGCACATGCACCCAAGAGCGCAAAGAAGGGTCGTTGGCTTTTATTTCCGACATATAACATTCATTTGTGACAAACTTACAGCGAAAGCATGCAATGGAAAACAGCGTGAATTTTAACTTCGGTCATTGAAATGAAAAAGACACTGCTCGCAGCCCTCATCGGTGGTATCATTCTGACCATCCACTACACTCTTTGCGCCCTTAGTGCTCTATCGATGGAGCAAGAATCTATCGGCCATCAATATACGCATCCACTCTTCCAGCAGCCTTGGCGCAAACTGGGTTCCGACCTTCCCGCCAACACAATGGAACTGGAGTTTCGTATGAAGAACAAGTCCGCCACATGGAGCGATTGGAAGGACGCCACAGCTAATTACACTTACGAACCAAGCAGCCAGGCCGAACGCGAGGAGCAGTCGATTGTGGACGAACTACGCTGGCAGCTTGCGAATAATCTGTACAGCGAGAATGGGCGCGTTGAATTAAAACAGATCACGGAAAGCAGCGCATATTCTAAAGCCATTTACTACGTCATTCGCATGGAACGATATCACGAGCAGAACTACCCCGACTCTATTCAGTTGCGCGCCGCTATCGAGTTCATTCCTGAAATGGATGCAGCGCCAACCCGTCAATTTTCCTATGTCACCTTTCCACCCTACGGAGCACCATGATAAAAAGACTCTTCTTATACTTTGATGATTTCGCGACGCATAGGGCACTACGCTTCATGCCTCGCATTGTGCAAGGATTTCTGATTGTCTTATGGATAACCACCATTGCAGGACATCGACTCATCTGGGGCGATGACAATGTGATGTTTCGATTTGGCATGACAGACTCGTTGTTGGAGAACATAGTCTTGCGCCTCTACTATCAGCCCGAAATTTATGCCTGGGTATATTTCACGCATCCCATCTTTCTTTTAGTTGGAATGCGCAATGCTGCCAATTCTTGGGTGCCTCGATTGCTTGGGTGGTTCACGGGAATGATGCTCTACCAGGCAGCACCGAGCGTATTAGGTTGGGGTGCCTTATTACTCTTGCAGTATGCTTTATTCTTAATTCCTGTGCATTATGAAACCGAATCTCCGGTTCGCAAGTGGTTCAATAGTCTATCGATTGCCGGCATGCGAATCCTCACGCTTCTGGTCGTTTCGACGGTTGCTGTATTTATGTGGGGATCGAATCAGTGGCCAAAGGGCGAAGCCATCTACTATCTCGTTCATCAGCCAAGTGAGGTTCGTTCTTTCATCTACGATGCTTCATCGCATGTTGGGTGGTTGTGGAAGATCATCACCTACGCGTTGCTGCTTATCACCACATGTCTTGTTGCAAGCTTGATATTCCGACCAACCAGACATTACAGCACAATGATTCTTTTGATACTAGGAAGCATCGCTGTTCTATCGTTCAACAATCTGGCCCATGGTTTTGCTGTGATTACATTGTCTCTTCCATGGATTGACGCACGGGAGAGTTACAGCTAGAGTAATTCGCCGATGATTTTCTCGACGGTATAACCCTCGGCTTCTGCCTTGTAGTTGCGCACGATACGATGGCGAAGAATAGGCACGGCAACCGCTCGTACATCTTCGATATCGGGGCTGTATTTTCCTTTCAAAGCTGCCACGCACTTGGCCCCGATAATCAAGAACTGAGAAGCGCGCGGACCCGCACCCCAACTCAGGAAGTTGTTGACCATGGTCGGTGCGAGCTCATTTTCAGGTCGAGTCTTCGCGACGAGTTTCACCGCGTACTCAATCACATTATCCGGAACCGGCATCTTGCGAATCAACTGTTGATAGAAGGCAATTTCCTGGCCTGATACAACGCTGTTTATTTGCGGCACCACATTCGTTGTCGTGGACTTTACAATTTGAATTTCATCCGAAAGCGTTGGATAGTCAACCCAAATGTTCATCATGAATCGGTCGAGCTGTGCTTCCGGCAATGGGTATGTTCCCTCTTGTTCAATCGGGTTTTGTGTTGCCAAAACGAAGAACGGTGAAGGCAAGTCGTATGTCTTTCCTCCGGAAGTAACGCGACGTTCTTGCATGGCTTCAAGCAGTGCAGATTGTGTTTTGGGAGGAGTACGGTTGATTTCGTCGGCCAAAATTATATTGGAGAAAATAGGCCCCTTGACAAACTTGAAGTTGCGCGACTCATCTAAGATCTCAGAGCCGACAATGTCGCCCGGCATTAAATCGGGCGTAAACTGAATACGATTAAACGAAAGTCCAAGCGACTTACCGATGGTGCTAACGAGTAGCGTTTTGGCCAAACCCGGAACTCCAACCAATAAGCAGTGACCA
>JBILCQ010000081.1:0-8788 GCA_044353065.1 Flavobacteriales bacterium
GCACACCGGCTCCTCCTTCAACCAACACCGAAAGTATATTCTCCCGGTGCAATGGGCTTAGTGCGGAAGATATTTCATGCACATTACCACAAGCCACATATCGTACGTTACCCTCTCCCCGCTCTTCGTCATTTGTTACAATCAAAGTGGGAGCTTCGCCATCTCCAAGTAAATACCCTTTCAAATCGATTGGTGATTCACTAAGCACAACTCGCAATGGATTCTTTCCTTCGACTCTGCGAACCGTCAGGGCAGGATTGTCATTCATCAACGTATTCTTTCCAATAAGGATAGAGGCTTCATTGGCTCGCCATTGATGCACCAGCACTTGGGTGTCAGTATGAGAAATCATGACTGAACCACGCTGCCCGCTTGAGCGATTGATGTCCATAAACCCGTCGGCCGACACAGCCCATTTCAATACAACATAGGGCCTTTTCTTCTCATGAAACGTAAAGAATCGCTTATTCAGTTCGCGACATTCTTCAAGCAAGACATCCACAATTACTTCAACGCCGGCATTACGAAGTAGTTCTATCCCCTTTCCGTTCACTTCCGAAAAAGGATCACGGCAACCAACCACGACGCGCGGTATACCCTTCTCCAGAATCAAATGAGCGCAGGGAGGTGTCTTTCCAAAATGAGCGCAGGGCTCGAGGGTCACATAAAGGGTTGACTCCTTTAGAACATCCTGATTCGCGACAGATGCAATGGCGTTTACTTCTGCGTGCGGACCTCCATAAAATGTATGATATCCTTCGCCAATGATTTTCCCATGATGAACAATGACACAACCGACCATCGGATTGGGTGCGACATTGCCCGCGCCTAGCAAGGCCAATTCAAGGGCTCGCTTCATGAATCGGGAGTCGGGAGAATCCTGCATGCCGCAAATGAATGAAAGAATCTTGGAGTCGCTTTCGATTCTTCCATACATTTTTTCAAGGCCTTACAATAAATTGAAATCGAATGCAGTTATCCGCACAAATCAATGCCCATGACCGATTTTACACCTGAAGATTTATTGGATTTAACGAAAATGGAAAAAGAGATGATGGACGAGCTTTATGCCTCGAACATCGAAGTCCAAAGCGAACCTTCTGACGAGACTGTGAATTTCCTTTTGGCTTATAGCAGAGCCCTTAGCATCCGAAAGTCGCGTTCGACAAATAGCATTCGCTTGGTCTTAAACTAGAAATCGGACTAAGGTCCATTAAGAATCCCGCCCAACAGCGGGATTTTTTATTTCCTCAAAACATGAAAAACCCCGCCGAAGCGGGGTTTTGGATTTAATCTGTCTTTCCGGGAATTACTGAAAAATGGGTAACTCCATGTGGTTCTTCTCTATCAGCTTTCTCAGGTTAATGAGAGCGTATCGCATACGACCCAAAGCGGTATTGATACTGATGTCCAATTGGTCTGCGATTTCTTTGAAGCTCATATCGTAATGAAGTCTCATCATCACAATCTCTTTCTGTTCGTCGGGAAGCATATTGAGCAATTTTTTGAGGTCAGATTTAACCTCCTTCTTCACACGATCTTCTTCCGAATTGCGTTGCTCAGACTCGATATAATCAAAAGGGCTGTAATCATCTCGCTCACGCGTAAGTGGCATCTTTTTGACGACGCGGAAATAATCGATGCACAAGTTGTGTGCTATGCGCATAATCCAAGCGCTGAACTTACCTTCTTCGCTGTAATTACCTTCCTTCAAAGCATGAATAGCACGAACGAAGGTGTCTTGAAAGATGTCCTCTGCGGCCGCCCGATCGCGGACATACATCATAATTTTACCGTAAACCTTTGACTTGTAACGCTTAAGCAATTCGTTGAAAGCTGCTTCATTACCGCTGTGGTAAGATTCCACCAACTGTCTGTCTGACATGAGTTGTACACGCATAATTCCTCCTCTTTTTTAGGTTCGTAATACTGAAGAACAAAGAGTAGAATTTTTCTATAGCGTATACTTAAAGTTGATGTTTTTGTGAAATGGAAAAAGAACTAATGTGCTTTTGAGCTACCTCCAGTTTAGTTTTCCGTTTTCCAAATCTAAGAAAGAAATTTGATTTTCCAACATTCAGTCTAGAAATTTCTTTTGAAATCAAAAAGAATCCGAATCGTTTGTCCGTCGCGCGGACCTTCGATATAGGCCTGCAGTTCATCTTCCGATATGAGTTCATAACCTATCTTTTTCGGAAAGTCATGGGTCGGATTTGAAAACTCAACTCTGTTATTTGATTGTCTGGTCAATGTAAATGGAACGACTTCGGCTCCATTCATTTGATTCACTTTGGCAAAATAGGTCCATGTCCCCGATACCTTTCGAATTTCGAGTGATTCGAAAAAGGTGGTATCACCCTGTTCCATGATGAAGCCACGCCCAACAAATACGGAGTCGCTTATCTCTTCCCATTCCTCTATCTGCGAGGCGTCGTGGTTCACTGAAGACCAGCTTCCGGTGAGGTTTGCGAAGTTGAAGCACTGCTGTGGTTTAGGGCTACCGCACCCTGCGACGAAAAGCATAATCAGAAAACTACCGATTGAAGCGTATATAAAAGAGTGCATGTAGCGAATATACACACACACCCTGTTTGCCTCAACCTTTTAGACACCGGACGGTTTTTACGTGCAACCCGAAGTACATTTGTAGGGTCATTGTTTGGCAACCTGTATTCTCCCGCAAGTATGAAATGGAACCGTCTTAGTTTTTTGTTTTTCTTCTTAAACTCTGTGTGCTTCGGCCAAGTAGTAATCAACGAATTCTGCGTTGCGAACTACTCGGATTGGGATCAGGGGGGAGATAACGAGGATTGGCTGGAGCTATACAACCCTGCAGGAGGGGCCGTAAACATTGGAGGTTTCTGGCTGAGCAACGAAGAATCGGATCCAATGAAATGGCAGATACCGACAGGCACAACAATCAACGCCAACTCGTATTTGATCATCCTCCTTTCCGGAACAGGTGAATACAACCCTAATCAATTTGGCTTTTTAAACACGAGCTTCAGGGTAACCCAAACCAATGGCGAAGATGTTGTCTTATCAAATGCGAGCGGAACCATTTTAGAGTCGTATGATATGGCTGCATTAGGCAGCTTCCAGGCCAATCACTCGTATGGCCGAATAACCAATGGCGCTGCGAACTTCGCCGTTTTCACAAACCCAACGCCCAATGCGGCGAATGGAGGTGCTAATTACAACGGATATGCATCAACTCCTGTTTTGTCTGAAGTTGCTGGATATAAATCAGGACCAATCAACGTAACCATTACAGCTTCCCCCAACACTACTATTTATTACACTCTAAATGGCTCCGAACCAACGAATGCATCTTCGATATACAGCGGGCCGATTGCAATAAACTCCACCACGAGTCTTCGAGCAATCGCCTACTCAAACGATGCTTCCATACTTCCGAGCTACATCGAGACCAACACATATTTTTTCGGAAATGATATTCATGAAGTAATGATTGTGAGTATTTCAGGCAGCACACTTTCAGATGGTAGCTGGTCGAACAACGAATTAACGCACATCGAATTCTTTACGCCGAATGGCACTTTTATCGCTGAAGCCTCCGGCGACAGCAATGAGCACGGAAATGACTCCAACGCCTATCCGCAACGTGGCTTCGACTACATCACGCGCGATGCCTTGGGGTATGATAATGAAGTGCAGTTCCCCGTTTTTTCGAGCAGCAATCGTCAGGGTTATGAGCGCCTCATTTTTAAAGCGGCTGCTAACGATAATTACCCCAATTCAGGTGGAGCTCACATTCGCGACGCCTATGTGCATCGTCTTTCAGAAGTCGGCGATTTGCACCTCGACGAAAGAAAAGTAGAGTCATGCGTCGTCTACATCAATGGTCAGTATTGGGGAGTCTATGACGCTCGCGAAAAAGTGGACGATATAGACTACACAAAATACTACTACGATCAGCCGGATGGCTTTGTTGATTTCATGAAAACCTGGGGAGGCACCTGGAATGAATACGGAAGCGGAAATGATTGGTATGACTTGGTGAATTTCATCACAGGCAACGACATGACGGATCCTGCCAATTATGAATATGTGCTCACTCAGTACAATCACATGAGTCTGATCGACTACTTCATTTTGAACGGATACATTGTTTCCACCGACTGGCTCAACTGGAACACCGCGTGGTGGCGGGGGCGCAACCCTGGCGGAGATGCCCGCAGGTGGAGGTATGCTCTTTGGGACAACGATGCCTCTTTTGGACACTACGTGAATTACACCGGAGTTCCTTCCAATCAACCTACCGCCGACCCTTGCCAGATAGATGGCATGGGCGATGTGGGAGGTCAAGGTCACGTGCCTGTGCTCAATGCATTGTTCGACAATGAAGATTTCTTTGCAGACTACATTCAGCGGTATGCTACCCTATCCAATAGCGTCTTCTCCTGTGAACGCATGATCGAAGTCTTGGACAGTATGATTGCCGTGATTGAACCTGAGATGCAGCGACATTGCGCCCGCTGGGGAGGTACTCTAGGCGGTTGGCAAAACAGTGTTCAGGAATTACGCAACTACATTTTAGCAAGATGTAACAATGAAATCATCACGGGAATCGAAGATTGCTATGACGTTACAGCATACACTCTCACCATTCAAATCGATGGGGGTGGAGAGATTGAAGTGGAATCCATGGATTTGAATGCAAGCAACACTCCTTACAGCGGAACCTATTTTGCAGATTTACCTATTGATTTATTTGCTGCTTCGGATGGTGCCCTTTGCGGAAATTTCGTTGGATGGGAAGTTGCTTCCGGCACAGCGACCATAGCGGATTCACAATCCGATACCACAACGATTCTTATCTCGAGTGATGTTACTCTCATTGCACATTTCGCCGAGCCATCCACAGGCCCCATATCAATTACAGTCGACACCGATTTATTAAACGCAGGAACAGCCGCAATAAATGGAGGCAATCTTTCAGCATTGCCTACAACGAACTCATTTACTCCCGGTGAAGAAATTCAAATTTCGATCTCGGCCAACGAATGGTTTGTATTTGATCATTGGGAATCGAGCTTCACTCAGATTAACCCCTCTGAGAGCGAAGAGGAAATCACTATAACACCTTGTCGTACTGATACGATTACCGGAATTTTCGACTACATCGATCACTACCTTATCGACATTCTACCCAATGTGCAAAATGGGGGACTGATTATTTTAAACGGCGACACCCTTCCTTCAACAGGCATTACACTTGACCTTGAGGCGTCAGCAACGTACACCCTCACTGCGGTTCCAACGGATCAGTGGTCAACATTTGCCTATTGGGAATTAGATGGAAATTCAATCAGCCCCAGCACAATGTCTGCAACCGTGCTTCTAACCCTTTTCGAAAACGGTTCAATCACTGCCGTTTTCAATGTAATTCCGAACCATGAAATAACGGTTATGGTCGATCCTGCTGAATCAGGCACAGTTGATTTCGAAGAAGAATATCTTACGGGTGACAAGTACTCCACGACGAGCTCAATTACTGTAATCTTGGAAGGTAACAAGCCACTTCTTTTTAAAGCAACTCCCAATACATTTATTGATTTCACTTCGTGGACAGCCAATAACCATAACCCAATGGGATCGACTGAAAACAGCTCCGTTAGATATACATTCCAAGGCACGGATACGATAGTAGCTCATTTCACTCCACAACCGTTTGCCCTTTATGTGCCCAACGGCTTCACGCCGAATGGAGATGGCATCAACGACGTTTTTAAGGTAACGGGCAACGCAATCGATTTCGAGAAATACGAATTCACCATTTTCGATCGCTGGGGGCAAGTGGTCTTCTCGTCAACCAGCCCTGACGATGTTTGGACAGGCGAATTCAACGACGGTGAATACTTTGTCGCTAATTCATTCTATCAATATAGACTGAAAGTGAAATCAGTTTTCGATGTCGACCAACGAGAATACACCGGGTCCATCCTTCTCTTCCGATGATTTTAGCTCTCTTTGTTGACGTTTTAGTTGTTGATAAAGTGATTTAAATTGTTTTGTCCAGGACATCGCACCTTCTAACTTTGACGTATTCCTAACAGGTATTTCCCTGTTTTGATGAATTCTTTAATTTGATAAAAACTATTCTATGAGCATGGAAGCCAAGTTCTCTCCGCAGGTGAGAGATGTAATTCAGTATAGCAGGGAAGAAGCTCTTCGTCTTGGACACAACTACATTGGTGTAGAGCACCTTTTGCTAGGTCTCATTCGCGAAGGTGAAAGTTTGGCAATAAAAATCCTTTCTCACCTCGATGTTGATTTGACTCAATTGCGCAAAATGATTGAAGGGTCGATGAAGGGCACCGCCACGCTGGCTTCCAACTTCAATGCACCCGGACAAATACCGTTGGTGAAACAAGCAGAACGTATTTTAAAAATAACCTACCTCGAAGCCAAGGCTTACAAAGCTGCTCTCGTTGGTACAGAACATTTATTACTTTCTATCATGAAAAATCAAGACAACATAGCCACCAAGCAACTCCTTGCACTTGGCGTGGATTATCAGGCAGTGAAAGATGAGCTGGAAAATATGGGAGGTGGTCCTGCTAAGGAAGATCTTCCTACATCGGAATTGCCCGGCGCTTCTTCGGATGACGATGACGATGATCGTGGCATGTCGGGAAGCATCCAGAAAAAACCAGGTGACAGCAAGAGCAAAACGCCGGTACTGGACAACTTTGGACGCGACCTCACGAAGATGGCCGAAGACGGAAAACTCGATCCTATTGTTGGTCGGGAAAAAGAAATTGAGCGCGTTTCACAAATTCTATCGCGTCGCAAAAAGAATAACCCCATTCTCATTGGTGAGCCAGGTGTAGGTAAATCAGCAATCGCTGAAGGCCTCGCTTTGCGCATCATTCAGAAGAAAGTATCGCGCGTGCTCTTCAACAAGCGCATCGTTACGCTCGATATTGCTTCTCTGGTTGCCGGTACGAAATACCGCGGACAATTCGAAGAGCGCATGAAGGCCGTAATGAACGAATTGGAAAAATCGCCCGATGTAATTCTCTTCATCGACGAAATACATACCATCGTGGGTGCCGGTGGCGCAAGCGGTTCGCTCGACGCCAGTAATATGTTTAAGCCGGCCTTGGCCCGTGGGGAAATACAATGCATCGGAGCAACAACACTCGATGAATATCGTCAATACATCGAAAAAGATGGTGCATTGGAACGACGTTTCCAAAAAGTCGTTGTCGACCCAACAACCATCGACGAGTCGATTCAGATTCTGAATAACATCAAAGACAAATACGAAGAACACCACAGCGTAACCTATACACCCGAAGCAATTGAATCGTGTGTGAAGCTTACCGCTCGCTACATCACCGATCGTCATTTGCCCGACAAGGCCATTGATGCATTGGATGAAGTTGGTTCCCGTGTGCACTTGAACAACATCAATGTCCCTAAAGAAGTCATCGATATTGAGAAAGCCATTGAGGAAGTGAAAGAAGATAAGAATCGCGTAGTGCGCAGTCAGAAATATGAAGAGGCGGCAAAACTTCGCGACAAGGAAAAGCAACTTCAGGAAAAACTGGAAGCTGCTAAAAAGAAATGGGAAGAAGACTCCAAGAGTCATCGTGTAGTCGTTACAGAAGAAAACGTAGAAGAAGTGGTCGCTATGATGACCGGCATTCCCGTAACCCGCGTAGCGGAAAAGGAAAGCGGTCGATTAGCGAAAATGGATAAGGAGCTTGAAGGTACCGTAATTGGTCAGGATGCGGCAATCACGAAAATCGTTAAAGCGATTAAGCGCAACCGCGCGGGTTTGAAAGACCCAAATCGCCCAATCGGCTCATTCATCTTCCTAGGCCCAACCGGTGTAGGTAAAACACAACTCGCAAAAGAACTTGCGAAGTATTTGTTCGACTCGGAAGATGCACTTATTCGAATTGACATGAGCGAGTACATGGAGAAGTTTGCTGTGTCGCGTCTCATTGGAGCGCCTCCCGGATACATCGGATATGAAGAAGGTGGACAGCTCACTGAAAAAGTACGTCGTCGCCCCTACTCCATCGTTCTTCTCGATGAAATCGAAAAGGCACACCCCGATGTATTCAACTTGATGCTTCAGTGTTTGGATGATGGACAAATGACAGACAGTCTTGGTCGCAAGATTGATTTCAAAAACACCATCATCATTATGACGAGTAACATCGGTGCGCGTCAGCTGCAAGACTTCGGTACAGGTGTCGGTTTCGGCACAGCAGCCAAAGCAGCGCAAGAGGATGTTGAACGCAAAGGTGTAATTGAAAATGCACTGAAAAAAGCATTCGCACCTGAGTTCATCAACCGTATCGATGACCTGATTATTTTCAATCCTCTTCGCAAAGAAGACATCCACCAAATTATCGATATCGAACTCAACAAGCTCTTCCATCGCGTTACCAGCTTGGGCTATACCATCAAACTTACAGATGTTGCCAAAGACTATATCGCAGAGAAAGGCTACGACGAGAAGTTTGGTGCACGTCCGCTGCGCAGGGCTATTCAGAAGTATTTGGAAGACCCAATCGCAGAAGAGATCATCACCGCACACTTGAAATCAGGAGATACCCTGCTCGTTGATTACGATTCAAAAGAAGATCGTATGACTATGAAAGTAGAGAAAACAAAAGCTCCCAAGGAGAGTAAGTCGAAGGGGAATACAGAGGCGCCTTCTGAATAAAAGGATTGTAGGAATAGAGTATTAAAGGATTATAGGGGGCTTAGGCCCCCTATTTCATGGTGATTATAGATTTTTATT
>JBILCQ010000082.1:0-8779 GCA_044353065.1 Flavobacteriales bacterium
CTTCATGGTTTCTAAGGTTTATGATTCAAATGTAGAAGAGAAATGGAAACAGAACAATCCAACGAGAGCGAATAAATTACCCTCAGGGCATATATCAGGCGTAATGCTGACGCAACACTTGTTGCAGTTTTCGCGTGTACTCATCGCGCATCCACTGTAGGTAGTTTTCCGTACTTCTGCTTATGCAATAACTGTAGTGCTTCACCCGGCTCTTAATATCCGGCTCGAGCATTTTGAGTAACTCTAACGCCGACTCGTGATCGCTTGCATTTTCCTGGATGATGGAGGCATGCTGATGTATCGATTTATCCAATACCTCTTTGGCTCTAGCCCCCATGCGCATGAGGCGCGAATACTCTTCGCGAATGTCAAAATCGATGACTGCTGAATTCTTAAAAAACTCCCTCACCTCGCTTGGCATTTCATAGACCATTTCCTTCTCCATCTGTTCATCGCTCACAATGGCTTCGATGTAGGCATCGGGGTTGCGGAAAATATCCTGCCAGTCAATATCAGATTCCCATAGGCCAAATCGACGAGCGTTGTTACCCAAATCAATAACCGTAAAATCGGTCTTCCCGGGAATCACACGTGAACCGCGACCAATCATTTGGTGGTAAAGCGTTAATGACTTCGTCGCACGATTCAAAATGATGGTCTCTACCGTTGGTTCATCGAAACCGGTAGTCAAAATGGATACAGAACTTAAAATAGCATCGGGCTTCGTTCTAAACCAATGTAGAATATCCCTCCGCTCAACTTCGCTGTGCGTATTATCGAGGTGGCGCACTTCATAGCCCGCCTCCTTGAACATTTGATAAACAATTTTACTGGTATTGATTCCATTGTTGAAAATCAATGTCTTCTTGCCTTTCGCCTTTTGCTCATAGGCATAAAGCAATTTTTCTTGCATGAAGAAATTACCATAGAGCTTTTCTGAGCTGCTTACGGTATAATCGCCATTGATACCAATCTTCAATGAGTGCAAGCTTACATCGTAGCTGTAGGTTGTAGCTTTAGAAAGAAAGCCCTTCTTAATCAGACTCGGAATGCTCTCTCCCACGATGAGTTCGCGGTAATTCTCATGCAACGGCAACTCTATATTGCTCGACAATGGTGTTGCAGTAACCCCCAGAATAACTTGATTCTCGAACCACTTGAATAGTTTGCGGAAGGAGTTGTAATGCGCTTCATCGACAATCACCAAACCTAGATTGTCGAAGTCCATCTTATCGTCACGCAGACGGTTGTTCAACGTCTCAACCATCGCGACAAAACACATATACTGTTCCTCATCGGGTAAGTCCTTCACCTTGCTCACGATGATTTTATTCTTCACTTTGATATCCGACAAGTGCTTCGACGTTTGTCCAAGCAATTCAATTCGGTGAGTAAGAATTAGAACTTTCTTGCCGGTCTCCTTGATATATCGGCGAGCTATTTCAGAGAAGATGACCGTTTTGCCCCCACCCGTTGGCAACTGAAAGCATAGGTTATACCTCTCAGGATGCTCCTTCAGACGGCCAAAGATTTTCTCCAACGAGTCGGCTTGATAGTCATAAAGTTTTTTTCCTTCATGGATATCAAGGATTTCAAGAGGCTCTAGTGGCTCAATGGTCATAAGGTGATGGTTACGAAAAAAAATCGGGCAAAGATAGTCAGCCCTGAGAGGTATTCTGAAAATGCAGTGATTCATTGTTTCCACATTCTGTTAAAAACATTTCGTTTAATCAAACACCTCAAAGATTCCATGTCAGAGACAATTACACATTTACCATTACGAAATGTGAACTGATTAAATTCGCGATATGCTTTCTTTTATTGCTGTTCTGATAGCTGCTCTGGGCGGCGCCTTCTTAAGCTTTTTCTGTGGCTTCGGGTTGGGCACTCTACTGTTGCCTGCATTCATGATATTCTTCCCTGCACCGGTGGCAATCGCTGCAACCGCTTTGGTGCACATGGCGAATAACGTATTCAAACTATTCTTGGTTGGTAAACATGCCCACTGGCCAACGGTGCGACGGTTTGGAATAGCTTCTGTTCTCGGTGCAATCGCAGGTGCTTGGGCCCTGCAATGGCTCAATAGCTTGCAAATAGACATCGGATACAATCTTGGCAATCAATTGCTGCATACCGATGTCATTCGAATGGTAATTGGTGGTGTAATACTATTCTTTGCTATAATCGAAATCTCTCCCACTCTCGACAAATTAGCAATGCCGGTTCAATGGCTGCCCGCGGGTGGATTGATAAGCGGATTTTTCGGTGGACTAAGCGGTCATCAGGGAGCATTGCGAAGTGCATTCCTCATGCGAACCGGTCTCAGCAAAAATGAATTCATGGGAACGCGAGTTGTATGTGCTTGCCTGGTTGACATCTCTCGCATCAGCGTATACGCAACCTCGATCGCCTCTCAATGGCAATCACTTCGTGCCGACCTTTTGGTTCTTGCATCACTTGCTGCTTTTGGTGGCGCCTGGTCGGGCAACAAGCTTATTCAAAAAACAGAACTCGCCCTGTTGAATAAAATAATTGCCGTTTCGCTTATCCTTTTTGCGCTAGCTTTTGGCCTGGGCTTGATTTAGTGCAAGGCATGCCGACCATTCTTATCAGAAAACCGGGCTATTCAGCATAATTACCACAGCATTTGACTACGCGTTCGCCCGCCGTTAAAGTGAGTTGATGTGTGCCACCGTCGCAGTTTGCAGGAGAAATGACACAGCTTCCTTCACCACCTTTCAGTTTCACTTCACCCGAAGCCACATTCGATTTTCCATCGAGCACGAGTGGTTCCTTCTGCATTTTCAATTCCGAAGAAACACCATTGCTTGTTTCGCGAATGGTGAATGTTCCATCGGAGTTAGATAGAATCTCGACCTTGCTTTCTATGCAAGCATTGGAAGACGTGAAAAACATTTGTGGACTGTTATCAACCGCAGGTGCCGTGGGTTGGGCTTCAACAACAGGTTGCTTCTTTTCTGTTGCTTGGTTAGAGCATGAAGCAACGAGTAAAATCAAGGGGAGTAAGAGATACTTCATATTAATTACATGATTCAAAAACTTCATTACCGGCGAAAAAAAACATCGCTAGCCAAAACAAACCTTTAATCAGAAAAAAGAAAAAACCTATCCACCCAACTCGCTTCAACCAGCTGCGCTTCGCTTCGTTGTTGGACGATTTTATTTTCATAGAGATGAATAATCTTCGCTTAAAACTAAGTACGGATAACTGGAAATTCGATGACGAAACAGAAAGCTACGCTTATTGTTTCAACACACTGTGCACGGCTACGCTTTCATTGTCTTTAACGACGTGAACCATATACAAACCGGAACTCCAACCTGCGGCATCGATGCGGCATTCAATTGTATTCACGTTTTGATTCAAAATCACATTTCCTGCTGCATCGAAAATCATGACTTGTCCAGTAAAAATTTTACCAAAATCCATCTCGATGAATTGAGTTGTAGGATTCGGATACAGCACCAACGTGTTATCGAATAGCGACTCGTTGACATAGACGCTTGCAGATTCGTACGATTGCTGCACTCCGGGGCTAATGCTACCTTCAGAGTCAATGGTAGATTCAACCACCAACTGCCCAATTGAAAATGACACACTTCCGCCCGGACCTGAACCTTCTCCTCCACTGCATACAGTTGAAGATTGTGCCATTAATTGAAATCCGACGAAAGAGAACATAAACAAGAGAATAGACTTATTCATGATTACAAATAATAGGGTGATTTAGAACTGACGTTCATAAGTTGAGGTGTATTGATCTACTCCGTCACTAATGGTAATGGTAAGTTGGGTGGCGTTAACGGTAAACTCCCAGGGAACCGGTGACCCAACTGGCCCAACTAAACCTGATCCTTGAACTAAAAACACCGTATTGAACTGGTCTCCTGCTGAATCAAACCATGTGAACATTATTGAAGATGAAGAAATATATTGAAGGAATATCTGACCCAACCCAATATTATCTACTATCGGCTGCCAGTGGCCTTCCAGAAGCCCGGCCACACCTGGGCGACGTCCTGCCTGGTTAGCATAATTGGCAAAGGGCACACTCAACAATTCTGAGATTGCGGTAATCAAATAATTAGTCCCTCCCAAAGGGTCGATTTCAGTTTTCAAAAAAAACGGCCCTGCACCCCACTGTATCGATGGGTAATCACCTGAAGAAGCAGCTCCATTACCAATCTCAATCGTAAAAAGTCCATTCGCATTGGTAGTCGTATTGTGATCTTCTACATACACTACGTTATTCTCAATCAAAGCACCTTGAATAATAGACACATGAACAGCCACATTATTCGCATTCTGAATGAGCGCACTTACATTGTCTCGGAGAATGGCTTGATAACTGATGGCTTGAGGAGATTGAGCTGAAGCCAAAATGGACGCAAAACACACTACGAGCGCTAAAAATTGTTTCATCTTATTTTAAAAATTGAAATTTGTTTCGTTGAAATATTTCGGTGATTCCTGAAATTAAATTAGGGTAAACACAATCAAAAAAGAAATGAGCCAGCGAGTCAAAACCCAAGGAACTGGAACTTGATATATAACAGCATTCATTAGTAAGTCTGAATGAATCTGCCAGGATTATTTCTTATACAAGTGAAGCCGACACAATCTTATACTTCTCATTGAACACTTCCCAATTCCACAGGAAATTCTTCATGAGATCATCGAGGTTCTTGAGGAAAATAGGGTTCGGTGTTTTCATCTGACGGAAATAATCTTCCTGGAAATCAACAAGGTCATACTTCAAAAAAACACCCTTCGACATAGCGTAAATGATATTCTTAGAAGGGTGATTGGCTCTTGCCATTAACTCCTTGTACTCCTTTACTTTCATTTTGAATTCGGTTGGAGTCATATCGAATACAGGCGCCATCTTTTGCGTAATCGACTCCGTAATTTCGACATCCATTCCATCATTGAAATATTGACTCACGTAGGAATAATTCCCTGCGATAACAATCATTAAAAACTTACCGTAGTCCGAATCCGTAATCCCAGGTGAAACAACGAACTCAGGTGAGTCATTGATAAATCCCGCTACGTCTGAAAATCCGGTCTCGACCGTTTCTATGATATTGTGTGAAAAGATGTGCGCTACACGATCAGCACTAACTTTTTTTCTTCCAAAAATCGTCAACATGACTAATCACTTTTAGGTTAAAGCTCTGTTTGTTCAAAGCTATTTTAACACACACTTAATATCACGATTAGAAAGCTTCATTAATGAACAGAGTTATCAACGTCTTCTGCAAGCAGCAACGTATTTTTGCAGGCCATGTACAAGTCAATCATCAAACCTATTTTCTTTTTGCTCCCAGCCGAAAGAGCGCATTATCTGGCGATGTCGCTCTTGCAAATCGTGTATAGAATTCCGGGCATGCGTTTGTTTCTGAGACATTCATTCTGCGTGAAAAGCCATAATCTGCAACGCACTTTATTCGGGTTGTCTTTTGAAAATCCGGTAGGACTTGCAGCAGGATTCGATAAGGATGCACGTTGGATTGATGAGCTCAGTACAGTCGGTTTTGGCTTCATCGAAATTGGAACACTTACACCAAAAGCACAACCCGGAAATGAGAAGCCACGCCTGTTTCGCTTACCTGTAGATCATGCTCTGATAAACAGAATGGGATTCAACAATGGTGGTGTAGTGGCCGCCACCGAGCGTCTAAAAAAACGAAAATCAAATGTGATCGTTGGTGGCAACATTGGAAAGAATAAAGTGACGGAAAATGAGCATGCGGTGAATGACTACTTGATTTGCTTTGAAGAACTATTCCCTTACGTCGATTACTTCGCCGTAAACGTTAGCTCGCCGAACACGCCCGGTTTGCGAGCGCTGCAAGAGAAGAAGCCACTACTCGAAATTCTTCTTCGCCTTCAAGAAGTCAACAACTTGAAACCAAAACGGAAGCCCATTCTCTTAAAAATTGCTCCCGATTTAACGGATGAGCAACTGAACGACATCATCGACATTGTAGCTGAAAGTAAAATCGATGGCGTGATCGCAACCAATACAACGATAAGTCGAGAGTCACTGAAAACAACTACAACAAAAATCAGTGCCATCGGTGCCGGTGGCTTGAGCGGACTTCCGCTGAGCAAGCGCAGCACTGAAGTAATTCGGTACCTGAAACAAAAATCGGGTAACGCATTTCCGGTAATTGGTGTGGGCGGCGTGCACAGCGCTGAAGACGCTCTCGAGAAATTGGAAGCTGGCGCCGATTTGATTCAACTCTACACCGGATTCATCTACGAAGGTCCCGGGTTGGTGAAAAACATCTGCTCTCGTTTGAATCAGACAAGCAAGTCATGAGCAATCGCTCTTCAACCAAACGAAGAAAAATACTATTCGTTTGCCATGGAGCTTTTTGGCAAGTTATGGACGGGAAATGAAAGGAACGCACGCAATTAAAGACTGCTGATCATCGCTTCTGATGTCGCCACGTTGGTAGCGATAGGCACATTGTGCACTTCACAAATACGCACCAATGCGTTCACGTCAGAAAGATGCGGTGCCGACCAAGCAGGGTCACGGAAAAAGAAGACAGCTTCAATGACGCCATTCGAAACCAAACCACCAATCTCCTGATCTCCACCCATAGGTCCGGAAAGCGTAGTGCGGGCCAAGCGCAAATTCAATTCACTGGACAACCTCTGACCGGTCGTTCGGGTAGCAATGATATTGCGCGACTCAAAAAACCCACGATGTCTGCGAACAAATTCAATGAGCTCCGACTTTTTATTGTCGTGCGCCACCAGAGCGATATACTTGTCGTGATAGCGACCGCCCCAACGTTCCAGCGCAAGTTTGGAAAACAAAAACATGAGTTCCATTGCACGGCGAGCATCCACTTCACTCAAGTCGAACAGACAGTTTCTATCCACGAAGTAAGCTTCAACATCCGTTGAACATTCTACCGTTGCAATGGCCGGATTTTGACCTAAGAAAGCCAACTCACCAACACAGGTTGGAGCCGTAAGCTGGAGTGAACCACCATGAACCAGTTGTGCTGAAATGCTTCCCTTCGCAAGCACAAACAAACCATTTACATGCTCGTTTGCATGCAATAAGATGCTGCCCTGCTTGAAAACACGAGGGCTTCCAACCACTCTGCGAGCTTCCTCAGATGTAAACCAGTTTGTCAATTCAACCCATTCCATGGGCGCAAATATAGCTGCTGACAGAAGCTACAGACTAAAGCCAACCATAAGATATCGCCCTTACTTCATTCCACAACAGGACACAATCACATTCGCACTTTATCGCTTTTCTATTTACCTGCAACATGATTTGAGAAGCCATTAGACTTATTATTTTCGCGCTTCGAATCAAACCAAGAAAACGTGTAGCCAACCCAACAAAGGTTCAATGCATGTTGCAAGCGCTGAATGCTTTCCGAAAAAATCAAACAACTTCTTCAGTCCCGTTTTTCGCGAGACACGATTTGGCTGATTGCTGCGCAAGCGGTGTTGATGGTTTCGGGCTTCGGAGTAAACCTCATTGTAGGCAAGGTGCAAGGAGCCGAGGCATTGGGAGTGTTCAATCAAGCGTTGGCCATCTACACCATTCTCTCAACACTCTTTGCGTTTGGTCTCAACAATACGATTACGAAAAAGATAGCAGAAGGTCAGCGCAGCGTAGAAGACAACCAGCGCATTCTTGCTTCCAACCTCATCGTTACAACTTTATTCTCCGGCTCGCTCAGTGCGGTGGTGAGTATTTTGGCTAGAAGCAAGCCGGAGTTTTTCAGCTCTCCCGAATTAGCCGAAGTCGTTTACATTCCCATGATTGCGTTGCCTTTTTTCAATATCAACAAAAATTTCGGCGCGTATTTCACTGGCCTGCGTCTTCAGAAAAGATTTGCGCAACAGCGCATTCTGCGATGGAGCATCATCATTCTGTTTGTTTGCGCTTCTATCTATTCGAACCAGCCCATCAAAATATCACTGTGGTGTTTTTTCGCTGCCGAATTCGTAGTCTTCTGCCTGAATCTTTTTCAACTCCGCCGTCGTGTTACATTAAGTGTCGACAAAGCAATCATCCAGGACAATCTCAAGTTCGGCATGAAAACCTATGTGGCGGAATTAATCTCTGTGCTGAATTCATCACTGGATGTCATCCTAATCGGTTACTTGCTTACGAATGCAGAAACCGGTATCTACAGCTTCATAATTTACTTCGCAAAAACGCTGTTCATATTCCCGGGCATCATGATGCAAAATCTAAGTCCGATTGTTTCGAAAACATGGGCGAGCCGTCAGTTTGATGAGCTCAAAGCAAAAATGAATGCCATCAAAAAGGTTAACCGAATTGTCATCAGTCTTCAACTTGTGTTACTGTTGATTGCCTACCCTATCATCACGTACTTCATCAAACAAGAATTTAAAAGCACGCTTCACCTTTTTGTTTTAGCCATCATAGGTGCGTATGTATTCTCTCTCATTTCTTGGTCGGGCTCCATGCTCATCATGACCAATAAGCTGAATGAAAACATCGCCCGTACGCTGCTCATCATTATTCTGTCGGCAAGCTGTACCATAGGATTCACCTATGCTTTCGGACTTCAGGGTTCCTGCATTGCATATACCGTCAATGGATTGATTTCATTTTTTGCGACAAGCTATTTCATTAAGTCATCCTTAAAACTATCCGTAATCTGATGAGCAGCAGTTCGCCCGAGAAAAAGATGCATGGCCTTTTCTTTCTGGGGCACCCTGCGCATTTCCATCTTTTTCGCGGAA
>JBILCQ010000083.1:0-8720 GCA_044353065.1 Flavobacteriales bacterium
CATCGTAGGCGTTTGCGGCCAATCGAATGGTGCGGGCATCGGCCACCATATCGAGCTTTCCGTCGCGGAATCCGATGGCTGCATTTTCTATCACCGTTCCATCGCCGATGTGCGCTGTTGCATTCATGATGAGCACCGAGCGCTTTTGCGCAGGGGCAACGGTTGGGTTTTGCTGTGCTGCGAACTGCAGTGCTGCTGCAAAAAATAACGTGAAGAGAATCGTTCTCATAGTTGCTGATTTATTTGAATGAAACACCTTGTGAAGTTTGATCGAGCGTGTCGCAATGGAAGTGCTTCTTGTCTTTGAAGCCAGGTGTTCGCACAGGCTCTCCGGCACCTTTGGCATTAAGCATTTTCTGAATGATGCGCGCACGCTCGCTGTTGATGTCTTTTCGCAGTTGTGCATCGCGCTCGATATCGAAATAACAGATGCCGTCTACAAATGTCTTTTCTGCTTTGGCGTAAATGCTCAACGGATGATCATTCCAGATTACCACATCGGCATCTTTGCCGGCGGCTAAACTTCCTGTGCGCTTATCGATGCGCAAAAGTTTCGCCGGATTGGAAGTGACAAACTTGAGTGCCTCCACTTCCGACACACCACCATACTTCACTGCTTTAGCGGCTTCCTGATTGAGTCGGCGCGCCATCTCTGCATCGTCGCTGTTGAAGGCAACGGTAATGCCTTGCTCGTGCAACAATGCTCCGTTCTGCGGAATGGCATCTTTCACTTCGTACTTGTAAGCCCACCAGTCGCTGAACGAACTAGCGCCAGCTCCGTGCGCTTTCATTTTGTCGGCCACTTTGTAGCCTTCCAAAATATGCGTGAACGTGTTGAGCGTGAAACCCATGCTATCCGCCACGTGCATGAGCATGTTGATTTCACTTTGCACATAGCTGTGGCATGTCACAAAACGCTGCTTGTTTAAGATTTCATTCAGTGTATTCAATTCCAAATCAACACGCGGTATGTTGAACATTTTCATGGTTGTATTCTGCGATTTGCGATGCTCTGATGTATTGGTAAGAGCTTTAATATGCGCCGCCTGATGCTCTCGAGCACGGATGAAATGGTCGTAGTACAACTGCTCCACACCCATGCGTGTTTGCGGAAAACGTGATCCGTCGTTGTACCAGTTTGATTGCTTCACGTTTTCACCCAATGCAAACTTGATGAAGCCGGGCGCGTTGTCTACCAGCATATCATCAGCATTTCCTCCCCAGTGCATTTTAACGAGAGCACTTTGTCCACCAATCGGATTGGCGCTTCCGTGCAACAACTGCGCGCAGGTAACCCCACCCGAAAGTTGGCGATAGATATCAATGTCTTCAGGCCATACTACACGCGCCTCTTCCACCTCGGCGCTGCATGCTTGCTCGCCTTCGTTCACACTTGCCAACGCAATGTGGCTGTGCTCGTCGATGATACCCGGCGTAACATGTTTTCCCTTTGCGTCGATGATGCGTGCTCCGGAATATTTGGAAGCGTCCACTGTTTTTCCGACAGCCAAAATTTTTCCGTTGTGAATCAACACTTGACCATTTTCAATAGTGCCGGCTGCATCGCACGTCCACACGGTTGCATTTTTAATCAGCACCGTTTCTTGCTTCGGCTTCTCCTTCGAACCATAGGCCGTAAAAGGATAAATCACCTCACCTAAGACCTCTTCATTCTCATTCTCATTCTCTTTCTGTTTCTCTTTCTGCTTTTCATTCTCCGTTCTCTTTTCTCCATCCTCCTTCTTCTCTTCCTTCAACTTGTTTGCGCTCCACTCCATCCAACCGCCTGCAGCATCCTGGCCACGTCCACTCCAGCCGGTGCGGTTATCGCCAATATCACCGGCCAAGCGAATAAGACCCTTGTAGTATTCATCACTTGCGTCAAATGAAAGTGTCACCAGTTCATTGGCTAAGGAAATACTTACAGCGTAATTCAACGTGTCGTTCTTAGTGGTTCCATCGTCTGCTTTTACCACCTTCACGTGTTGGATCGACGCCTTGGTTTTTCCTTCAACTTCTTTCACCTTGAGTTCGTAGGCGTGGAGTGGTAATTTTAATTCGTACTTACCGGTGATGTCAATAGTTTTCGCTGCCTCAACGATGTATTGCTCGCCCTGAACCCAGCTTTCATGCAACACCGCCGATTCGTTGAAGATGTTATCGGAAGCAATGAAAAAATTAGCCCATGCTCCTGCGTTCAAGTTTCCGAGTTGATCCGATGCTCCAACGATTGTTGCCGGTGCAGTTGTAAGCGCTTTCAATGCGTCGGCTTCTGATAATCCGCGCTTCACTGCCTTGCGCAGGTTCTTCCAGAACTGTGCGCGCTCACCCAGCCCATGACCGGTTATTACGAATGGAATTTTTTCTTTTGCAAGCATGGCACAATTGGATGGAGCCAATTCCCAGTGCTTCATTTCATCCAAGCTGATAAGGCGCGAAACATAGGGATCGCTTACATCATACGCATCCGGAAAATTGAGAGGTACAATTAGGGTGGCCTTCATCGCTGCAACATCGGTGAGGCGCTGATATTCTGTTCCGTTGGTTTTGATGATGTACTGCACCCCAAATTCATCACCCACTTTATCGGCCCGGAAGAGATTCCACTTGTCGCCCGCATCAAAAAATGAAGGCAATTCAGAAAGTCTATTCATGGCCTCGAGCGACAAATTGCGTTCTTCCGTGTTGCCTCCGCTCTTGTACCATACAGCGTCATAATACGACTGACGCAACAAAGCGATTGACCCCATGAGCGATGATGGATATCCTGTTGTGCTGGTTCCTTTATTGAAGGAGTAATGCGCTGAAACTGCCGTCTGCAGCATGGACAAGTTGGGATTGGTGCCAAGGGATACCAATGCGCCCGAGCCACGCACAATTCCATCCATTTTGTGTGTGAGTACAGCACCGAATCCTGCACCGCGCATTTCTTTCGCTGCATCTTCCTTGCAAACAAAATTGGCTGCGGCGCTGTAGTCTGCATTGATAGCGTCGTTCCAACCGAAAGCCCCTTTGGGTGATTCGTTTCCGCTACCCCCGCGCATGCGTGGTCCACCCTCATTTCCTTTTGCAGGAGCAGCATCCGCCAAACCATAGTCGGAATGTAAATCGATGAACGATGGGTAGATATACTTTCCCTTGCAATCGACCACCACCGCATTGGCCGGAATATCGACACCGGTTCCCACGGCTATTACTTTACCCTTTTCGATGACCAGCGTTGCATCATCAAAACGTGTTTGATGGTCGGTGAAAATAGTGGCATGGGTAAAGGCCACTGAGGTTACATCTTTGGGTAGAATACCATTGTAGGGGAATGTTGGCTGCGCGTGCATGGAAGCAACGACAAACACGACCAACAGAAGGGATAAAATTCGCATGCGTGGTTCTTTTAAATTGAAGCGGGGAATATATTGTAAGAAATGTATCACGCCCATTCGATTGGGCTCAGGCAGCCATTCGACTGCGCTCAGGCACGCCTTCGCCTTCGCGCACAAACCCACACCGGGTTCCCTGCAATCCTACCATCCTATTCCCTACAATCCTTGATTGTTAATCAATTAGTGAATGAAATGTCCATAAGAGTTCAAGATTTGGAAACATTAAGCTAACAATGAACACTTGACTTCGTCTCATCTTTGACGCCCCTTAATAGACCAAATTTCTATACCAAATGAAACCTTTCAAAACAGTTTTGACGTGGGCGTTTATGATGCTTGCGTTTGTGGCTAACGCACAGCCGTGGACGTATGATTTCGGAACGACTGCTGCAACAGCATTTTCTAGCACAACTGCTTCAACAACGTATTTGCCAGCCCCCTCATCGGGAACGGCGAGAGTCCGCACAGGTGGAACGGCTGGTTCTTTTACGCTTGCTAGTCCAGGTGAAGCATTGGGATCAGGTGCTGAGCTGCAGATGTTGGCTGGTACAGGCAGTACCTCTACAACAAAGTTTTCGATTCACGACTATACTGCCGGTAATACTGGTTATTTGAAGTTTAAAATCACGCTAAACGGCGGAACCAACGGAATTTACACTTGTTGGGTAGGCGATGGCGCAACTTTCTCCGATAATAACGCCATGTCAAATGCACAAGTGTTTGCCGGTTTGCGCTGGTCCATGGGTGCATCGAATGCGGTAACCTACACCGTTTCCGGTTCTACAGGCACCTTCGCTGCTACCGGGCTTACAAACTCTACCGGTCTTTTTGTTCAAAGTCTTACCAATGTGTACTCAGTTGAGATGTACATGAACAACAGCGCTGCTTCCTCCACTTATGGTCGCAGTTCTGTGAACTACACAGTTGCAGCAGGCACGTGGGATTTGTGGGTAGATGGAGTATTGGTGGGTGATGATTTGCCTAAGGCCGGACTAACTGCCGCCGCGAACCTTGACTCATTTGCATTCAACCACCAGGCTAATGCCTCTGCTCCCGGTCGTCTTTATTTAGACGATTTTGAATATTCGAATGCGTTGCCTGCTCCCGCAGCTTGCACAGCTCCTTCTACTCAAGCATCTGACATTACTTTCCCGGGTACTACAACGACATCATTGGATGTTACCTGGACCAATGGTGATGGCGCGGGTCGCGTGGTATTGATGAATAGCAGTAATTCGTTTACAGCCCCTACCAACGGATCAAATCCTACAGCCAATTTGGCGTGGCAAGGTGCAGGTCAGCAGTGTGTGTTCAACGGTACTGGCACAGGCCCCATTGCCGTGACCGGATTGAACCCATCAACAACGTATTATTTTGCTGTATACGAGTATTGCACTCCTACACGTAACTATAACACTTCCACTGCTACTGCTAATCCGAACAGCCAATCAACAGCGGCTGGAGCAGCATTGGCGGCCAACTTACTCACGGCGTTTGGTGCCCAGTGTGTGGGTGGAACGTACGGTCCTAATTCATTCAATGTAACAGGAACAAGTCTATCGACAGCAGACGTAACGGTAAGTTCGTCATTAGCGGCTTACACTTTTGCTACGGATGTTGCAGGTCCTTACTCATCGACTTTGACTATTTCGCAACCCGGCGGAGCTTTATCGCAGGATATCTATGTGCAGTATTCACCAACAACGGCTACCGCTTCGAATGGTAACATCGTTGTTGCAGGTGGTGGCGCATCGAGTGTGAATGTAGCTGTTTCAGGCAGTGGTATTGCTGCAGGCGCTGCGACACTTACGACTCCAACTTCGGCGTCTATCACAACAACTTCTGCTATCCTAGGAGCAACTATTTCTTCTGCCAATTGCAGTGATGTGACTGAGCGTGGTATCGAATGGAGTACTACAACCGGCTTCGCTAACGGAACCGGAACACAGGTGTCTGAGACCGGAATTTTTGGAACAGGTGATTTTACCATCTCCGTTACCGGTTTGCAAGCCAACACGACCTATTATTGGAAGGCGTATGCTACCAATTCAACCGGCACTACCTATACAGCACAACAAACTCTCGTTACAACGCAAGAGTTTTTGAGTGCCGGTGATATTACCATTCTCGGAGTGAATTCGAATACCCCCGACAATTTCTGTTTCGTAAACTGGGTGGATATCAATCCAAACATGATCATCAAGTTTACAGATAACGGATTCAATGGTATCGCACCGAATTCGCAGAACACCGCTACCAACGGTCGTTCTTCGGAGAACTTTGTTATTTGGAAGAACAACACTGGCTCTGCAATTGCGGCGGGAACGGTTATTAAGATTGAAAGTGGAACTACCACCACCGGTCAAATTGTTTCAGGTGGACTAACCGGTATCGCAAGTGGAGATCAGATATTCGCTTATCAAGGAGCAGCAACAACTGGCGCCGCCCCTGATTATGCTGCTAGCGGCAGTGCATCAACAACCTTCAATGGCACGTTGTTGTTCGGTTTGAACCTACAGGGAGGAAGCGGAACAGCTACCTGGTTGACTTCACCCGCTGTAGCATCATCGAATACATCGTATCTGCCAACTGAATTAGCTACTGCAAACGCAGCAATCACCATCGGTGGTTCAGCTACGGGTTCTCAGTACACAGGTACACGCAACGCGCTGGGAACTATTGCTGCATACAAATCATTGGTAAACAATCCGGCCAACTGGACGAATGCTACCGCAGCGACCTTGGTTACGTTGAACACGACTGCATTCACTGTGAATCCCAACGTAGCAACGCAACTTGCTATTACCAGCGTAAACGGTGGAGTTGATGCGTCACAAAACCAAGCGTTTTCTGTGAACGTTGAAGTGCGCGATGCGAATGGTGACCCTGGAGCAGTTGGCGTTGATACAGATATCACGCTTAGTCTTGGTAACGGAATAGGAACCTTGAGCGGCACCCTTACAGGTACAATAACAGCGGGAAGCGGAAGCGTGGTGATTTCCGGTGTTCTTTACAATACTGCCCAAACAGGAGTTACTATTACGGCAACAGCATCAAACGGACAGAGTCTTACAGCAGGAACAAGTGCTGCCTTTACGGTTCAAGCAACCGCATCGAGCGTGGCGTTTTCAAATCTCAATGATTTCGTTTACACCTTGAACAACGTTACTACGTTCACTGTTGAGGCGCGTCGCGACGATAATACAGTCGATGTAAACTATATTGGTGACGTTACGGTTTCCCTCACCAGCGGAGCAGGAATTCTTGTAGGTACGGTTACCAAGCCATGTGTTGCCGGTGTTGCCACCTTCAACGATCTTCAATTTGATACAGCCGGTGAGAAAACAATCACAGCTTCATCGGGCACACTTACCTCAGCGGTATCCGGAACCATCACCGTTTCGACGGCTACGATTACCGAGGTAGTGTTACCTCAGTTTATGGAAGGTCAAACTTCGGGAAGCAATCCAAACAGAATTCCGTTTGCATATCGTGTAACGCTCGGTGGTCTCCGTCCTTTGAGCACCTTCCGATACACCAATGCAGTTGTCATTGCTGCTGATGCAGCAACGAGCGGTGGAGCAGGTAATGCGATTTACGTTACGCCATCCGGTTTTGTGCGTGCAGAAGGATCGAGCTTGTCAACAGCAGGTTTATATGGTGAATTCACCACAGACGCTACCGGTTCTTTCTCCGGTTGGTTTATTACTGAACCAACAGGTAACGCTACGCGTTTTGCCGGAGGTACTGATGTGTTCCCACGTATCACGTTGAACAATGGTTTGGGAGGAACATCGGCAGCAGTTCGCTTGACTACTGCTAATTCAGTGAGAGTACTTTCACTCGGTGCAACAGCAACCGAAGGGTCTGCGTTGCGCGGCGAATCGGGTGCTCAGCCGAAGAACTTTGTTTTTGTTTACAACAACATCGAAGGAACCGGTCGTCCACTTTCCGGAACATTTGTAGAAGCTGATGAAACTGCAAATACAACAGCGAACAATTACTCTTCATTCTATTCAACCAACGTGAACGGTGTAGCAGGTGCGTATGGAATGATTATCCCAAACAACTTGGTAGCAGGTGTTCGTCGCGTTGAAGTACGTGAGTTGATCACCGGTGAATTGGCCGGATGTTCTTCGGCCGATGCCGATGGTATATGGCCAAGTGGAACGAATACAGTAAATCCGAATACAGGAACAACCGCGAAAGTTTTCACCAATGCTGACGCACCTCTTTCACCATCACCTGAAGTTTGTGATAACAACATCGATGACGACTGTGATGGTTTAGTGGATGAAGCTTGTCCGGGCAATTTCGCGAACGACGCTCCGGGCGGTGCTCCGAATATTTTGTACAGCGTAAACATGAATTATCCAAACTGTTACCCAATCAGCGGAAACAATGCGTTGGCAAATAACTCAGCTGAATCAGCAGCATTTGAAGGTCCGGATTCATGGTATCGCTTTGTGGCACAATCAACAGGTGTTTCTATCACCATGACTAGCTCGACCATGGACGACGCAATCGCGCTCTACTCACGCAATGGCTTAGTGTATACCTTGATTGCTTCTGAGAACGCTGCTTCAGGTCTAGGTGATTTCGAACGATTGAACTTTAATGGCTTGACCGTTGGTCAGACCTATTACATATCAGCCGGAGCATCATCCGGGCTTGGCGGAGCATTCTCATTGTGTATCCAGCACTTGATGCCGAGTGGCTGTGCCATCGCAGAGCCGATTGGCGGATTCTCATTGTGTGATACGTATAAGGCACGTTACCGCGGTGCTACTTCACAAGGGGTTAGTTATGGTTTCTCATTTACCGGAATTGGAGGTGGTGCATCAGGCACAAGCTCTTTGTCAGGAACCAATGGCGTCATTACACTTTCTAACACAACGCTTGGATTGCGCTGGGGTGGAGATTATGATGTTAAGGTTGACGTTCGTTACAACCTGCTGAATAGCGCAGGCACTGCTGAACCAATCGACATTTTGGGAAGCACAACTGCTGCGAACTGCAGTGGCGTAACCATGAGAGCACATCCTGTGCTCGAGGTTCGAAGCACGCAGCGTTGTCCGTCTTCATTGTTGCGCACCAATTATCTTGTGGGAGATCGTGTAGTTGCAACCAGCCCGATTTGTGGTGTGTTGAACTACACCTATGAATTTACTCAGGTGACCAGTTGTATTGATGGAACAGTAGTTTCAGTTGTCCCTTCTACCTTTAATACAGTTGCTGCTGCACCTTATCTTCAATTGGGAGTGCTTCCTAATTTGAGTGCGCCAGGCGCTTGGGATGTTCGCATACGCCCGAACTTCTCCTACGGATCCGGTACTTATG
>JBILCQ010000084.1:0-8517 GCA_044353065.1 Flavobacteriales bacterium
CATCGATTGCGCAATGCTTGCATCCATGTAACATCCGGTATCCGCACACCTGCGTCGCCTTGAATAGTTTCCGCAATGACACAAGCCGTTTTAGATGTGATTCGGTTCAAGTCGCTCATTTCGTTGAAACCGATGAATTCCACATCGGGCAGTAACGGTCGAAACGTAGACTTTTTCTTTTCGTTGTAACTCACGCTCATACTGCCATGCGTGTTACCGTGGTATGCGCCTTTACAAGCAATAAGTTGCGTTCGCCCCGTAACACGTTTGGCTAATTTCAAAGCTGCTTCAATGGCTTCGGTGCCGCTGTTTACGAAATAACAGGTATTGAGTGATTCAGGCAAGACGGCTGTTAGAAGCGCTGCGGCTTGTTTTTGCGAAGCTTGCAAATACTCCCCATAAACCATGACATGCAAATGCTTCTCGATTTGTTCGTGCAATGCTTGCTTGATGTAAGGATGTCCATGCCCGAGATTGTTTACACCAATTCCCGAAATAAAATCCATATACCGTTTTCCATCGGTCGTATAGATATAAACTCCCTGAGCGCGCTCAACCTCAAGTCCAAAAGGAAAAAGTGTGGTTTGCGCGAGACCTGAATCTAATAGTGGAGTTGGCACTGGGTGTTTGTGAGTTTTGAAGTGCAAGTATATGGGAAAGGATTGTAGGATTAAAGGATTGTAGGATTGTAGGATTGTAGGATTATAGGATTGTAGGTGTGTAGGTGTGCAGTGGATAACTTTCAACTTTCAACCTTCAACTTTCAACCATCAACCTTCTTTCGATATATTGCGCTTCAATCATCACGACAATGGAAAAAAAGCAATTAGGTTTTTGGGAAATCTGGAACATGAGTTTCGGGTTCATGGGTATTCAATTTGGCTGGGCACTGCAGATGGCCAACATGAGTTCTATCTACGAGTTTCTGGGGGCCAAGCCCGATGAGATTCCGATGTTGTGGTTGGCTGCCCCTTTAACAGGTCTTATTGTGCAACCCATCATCGGTTATATGAGTGACCGCACATGGCATCCAACTTTTGGTAGACGTCGCCCCTACTTTTTCGTTGGTGCTGTGCTCAGCTCCATTGCATTAGTGATGATGCCCAACTGCAGCGAACTTTGGATGGCTGCGGGATTGCTGTGGATCCTCGATTCTTCCATCAACATTTCTATGGAACCCTTCCGTGCTTTCGTGGCCGATAAGCTTCCGGAAAACCAACGCACCTTCGGTTTCAGCATGCAAAGCTTGTTCATCGGGCTGGGTTCTGTCGTTGCAAGCGCGTTACCCTGGATCTTCACACATTGGGTAGGTATACAAGATAGCGCCGATCATGTTGGAATTCCGTCAAGTGTAAAGTGGAGCTTTTACATTGGCGCAGCTGCGTTCTTCCTCTTCGTGTTGTACACCATTGTAACGACCAAAGAATATCCGCCACAAGAAATTCCCGCAAGCGAAAAAGTCGCTGAACGCAAACGTGGCTTTGGAGCAGGTGTCGAAGAAATCGCGCACGCAATCACACACATGCCTAAAAAAATGAAGCAATTAGCCTTGGTGCAATTCCTCACCTGGCCCGGATTGTTTCTCATGTGGTTCTACTATTCTACAGCGGTTGGTGCAGACATCTTCGGCGGTGTGGCAGCCGATGATGCTGACCCGGCTTTGCGCGCTCTCTACAAGCAAGGCAATGAGCTCGCCGGCTTAACCTACAGCATGCAGAACCTCACCACTTTTTTGTTCGCTCTTGCCCTGCCAGTGCTGGCGGGACGTATCGGAAAAAAATTCACACATCAACTCTGCCTTACAATTGGTGGTCTTGCGCTCATCATGCTCCAGTTCATTCACGGACCTGAAATGTCGAATTACTTATTCGTCGTAATGGCATGCGTGGGTATTGCCTGGGCCAGTATTCTTTCCATGCCTTATAGCATGCTGAGCGATTGCTTGCCGGCCGATAAGATTGGAGTGTACATGGGCATCTTCAACTTCTTCATTGTATTACCTGAAATCATTGCAGCACTTTCCTTTGGCTGGGTGATGGAACACGTTCTTCACGAAAACCGCATGATGGCAATTAGCCTGGGCGGTGTTTTGCTCATTTTGGCGGGAGTGCTCACGATGCGCATTCAGGAAAAGGGGTAATCGGAAAAGGGGTAAGGGGTAAGGTTTGAGTTACATCGCACCTTATACCTTACCCCTTATACTTTGTAATTTGTACTTTCTACTTTTTCCGATTACCCCTTTTCCGATCACCCCTTCCCCCTAAATCATATGCCCCATCCCATCCTTCTTCGTCTGCAGATAGCGTTCGTTGTCCGGGATAGATTGGATGACCAAAGGAATACGAGATTCGATGTGGATGCCGGAATCTTCGAATGCTTGGAGTTTCTCCGGGTTGTTCGTCATGAGGTTGATGCGCTGTATTCCGAAGTGCTGTAAGATAGCAATGGCCGCTTCGTAGCTTCTCAAATCGGTGGCGAAGCCCAGTTGATGATTGGCGACAATGGTATCAAACCCTTCGTCTTGCAAATTGTATGCTTTGAGTTTGTTGACTAACCCAATGCCCCTGCCCTCTTGACGCAGATAGATTAACATGCCTCCGTGCTCGTGAATATAATTTAGGGAGGTCTTCAATTGGTCTCCGCAATCACAACGAGTAGAACCAAACACATCACCTGTAATGCATTCCGAATGAATGCGAACATTCACTACTTCCTTCTCTTTTCCTGAATTGTGAAGCGTAAGATGTGGCTGCTCCTCCCTTCCGCTATCGAATGCATCCATGGAAAATTGCCCATACGCTGAGGGCAATCGCGACGACACTAAATGACTGAATAAAGGCATGGCGCGAATTTACACACGTACCGCGATTAGGCGGTTCTTGTCATGAAACAATGTTACCGCTTCACGACTTTCAATGAACTCGAGAAGTTTTCGCTCTTGATAATGACCATATAAAGTCCGCTGGATAATGTGCGCATATCAATAGTATTCATACCGGATGAAAACCTACCCGACAACACGCAAGCGCCCGCAGCGTTATACATTTCGAATTGCGCCGATTGTGTTACGCGAATTGAAAACTCACTTTCAACCGGATTCGGATACAGCTCTAATTCATCCGCAAGTTCATCCAAACCAAGATCAATAATGTTCTGTGATGAAGTCGCTTCACAACCATTCCCATCGGTAACGATTACCGAATAAATTCCGGGACCGATACTATCCAAAACAACCTCCGTGGATCCGGTATTCCAAAGAATAGAATAAGGCGGTTCACCGCCGCTAATGGACAGCGCGATGGAGCCATCATCGTCACCGTTGGCATTTGTGACATCACTAATAGCAACTTCCAGTGCGGGAAACGTAGCGACTTCAACCTCTACTTGATCATCGCAGCCATTGCCATCTGTCAGCGTGAATGTATACAGGCCGGCTGCTAGCGCTGATGGATTTTGACCTTGCCAATCGTAACTGTAAGGCAATGCTCCACCAAATCCGAAGTATTGCAACGCAGCCAAATCACTTTCACAGATTGAATCAACCGATGCGATAAAGTTTACCGTTGGATAAACGCCTATCGTGAAATTGTCTTGCGCGGCACAACCATTTGCATCGGTTATGAAAGCGGTGTATTCACCGGGCGATAAGCTCTGGGCATTAGCTCCACCTGCAATGCTAAAAGTATAGGGCTCGGTGCCACCCTGCACTTGCCATAATGCCGCTGATGTAGCTTCGTTGCAAACCATTGCCGACTGAGCCGAAAGCACCAGTAAAGCAGGGTCGATCAATTCTACATTCCCGGTGTAGGTGCACCCCGAGGGGGCAACTGCTTCAAACGTATAATTCCCCGCCGCCAACGCGCAGTTTGAAACAACCTGTCCCGATTGCGTCCAGACACTGCTCAATGGTTCAACGCCATCAATGAGGAGCCCAACACAACCATCCGAAAAACCATTGCACGAAGGAGACTGCGCTATTTCCTGAATCTCGGGTTGTGGCAACTGCACGATTGTCACACTCAACGTATCCTCAAACCCACAGGTATTAGCATAGGCAACGGAGAATTCATCCGCCGAGTTGATTACAATTGTTTGTTCAACTTCGCCCGTCGACCACAGATAGGAAATTCCTTCCGGTGCCGAAAGCTGCACGGCATCCAGTTCATTGCAGAGAAAGTCCTTGCTGACGGTGAGCGAAGCACCTTGACCTTCACCTTCCACGATTGCATAAACGGAGTTAATCGGAAGGTTATAGTGTTTCTCAATTCTTCCGCTCGGCCATTCGATGCGCAAACTATCGAGCGATGTTGAGGTTCCTAAACTCAAAATTTCATATTGAGAATCCTGCCCGAAAAAACTCTCACCGCAGAACGTGTGCAGGTAACGAGTCTCTCCCCCATGCGAATAATAGAGTTTAGCTCCAATGGCATCGGTGTTACCATTGGCGCCTCGCAGCGACAACTTAACCCAATTACCTCCCACTCCATTGTTGCGCCATACTTTGAAAGAGGTAGGCAACACAAATGCATCCGCAAAATCCCAGAACCCATCGTTGTTCAAATCGCCCTTAGCAGATGCAAAACAGCTACCGATATCGGTTGGCAAACTGATGTTGGTGAATGTGGTATCCGGTAATTGCCGCAATAAGAAATTCACATTCTGCTGCACGAGCGGTGCTTGCGTTCCAACATGCAAATCATCGCGCCCGTCATGATCGATGTCCATCCACAAACAACCCCAGGAAAGAGCATATACAGCTACTCCTGATAGCGCCGCAACATCGGTAAAAACACCATTGTCGTTACGCAACAACTTATTGCCGGAGGCCGCATTGGTTACATAGACGTCTAGATCCAGGTCGTTATCGTAGTCGGCCCAACTGATGCCCATCGATTCAATGGCATAGGCCAACCCTATTTCAGCTCCAACCGGAACAAAGCCCGAGCCCGTGTTCTTATACATTTCATTGGGCTGGTTGAGATCATTGGCAACATATAAATCGAGCAAACAATCATTGTCATAATCGACCCAGCTGCACATATACGTTGGCTTTACGCCATTGCCGACACCAAGAACGGGAGCTACATCTTCAAATGTTCCATCGCCGTTGTTGCGCAACAACCAATTCACTCCAAAATAATTGCAGACATACACATCGAGCCAGCCATCGCGATCATAATCACCCCATGAAGCACCCATTGTGTCTTCCCCAGGAGCAGGTAAATTCAGGTTTACCGTTACATCGGTAAAATTCAAACCTCCGTTGTTGCGCCACAAACGGCAACTGGCATTCACAGCACAAACAAACAAATCAGCATCCCCGTCATTGTCGTAATCCACCCATTGAAATGACTTCACCTGGGTTGTGTTTGGAAATGCGTAAACCAATTGAAGAGTACCCTGGATATTTCGGAAGAGAAGAATCTCAGCGCTACCCTGACCAACTGTCAAATCATCCCAACCATCGCGATTATAATCGTACCAGCTAAGACCGGATGTAGTGCCCGAAGGTATCCCATTCAACAAGAAGCCATGCTGAATCTCTGTGAATTGGGCATTCATCATGGAAACCTTCAGTAATCCCAGCAATAGAAAATAACGAAGCATAGATTAATTTTTCAGTAATAGAAGAATGACATCTCAAAGTTAGCTCAATAGTCTAAAATCCCTTATCACTAGTTAGGTAATCGTGGATTCATCACCCGAAACCAAAACGGAGGAAACATCGAAAGTAGCATCATGGCCGGATAACCTGCCGGCAACTGCGAGGCATCCTTCATGCTGTCGAGCAGCTGATAATGCTTCGCTGGCTCGAAATGGTGATCACTGTGACGGGTTAACTCAAACAACACCACTCGTCCTAAAACGTGATCTGAGTTCCACGAATGGCGAGGCTCCACATCCTCATAGCGAAACTCGGTTACCTTATTTCGATATAATCCGTAATGCTCAATGTAGTTGACCGTTTCGAGCAACAGAATCCCCATGAACGCAGCTCCGACAAAACATGCGAGCACCATCCACGAAAAGATAAATCCAATCGCGAAACACAACGCTATCTGAATAAACAGCATGCGCAATATCTCATTGTGCACACTCCAAACTTGCTTTTTTCCCCGACTCAATTCCTTCGATGTAATCTGCCAGGCAGAGCGAAAAGACTGCACTATGGTTCTCACCCAAAATGCATAAAGTGATTCATGACGCCTCGCCGTGGCTCCATCGACCGAAGTACCCACATTGCGATGATGCCCCTTGTTGTGCTCAATATAGAAGTGCATGTATAGAGAAGTGGCCAGCAGCGTCTTCGCCATGGCGCGCTCATACGATTTGGGTCTGTGACCCAATTCATGAGCGACATTGATACCTAGCACACCGCACATCATTCCCATAGCAGTAATGCGCCCAACTAAATCAGAAGTTACCATCGGATGCTGCACCTCCCATAAAAACCAACAGAGCATAATCAGCTGCACAGGCAAAGCCATGTAAATTATCGCGTCGTATAAACGATTGTGAGATGCAGAGTTGTGCTCCTCCGAAGACATGTTTGACGGCTTAGGCCCGATAACTTGATCAAGCAAGGGAATAACTCCAAACCCATAAAGCACTGGAAGAAAACTCAACCAACCCTCCGATAAAAAACTGATGGCCACCGTAACCGGAAGTGAATAAGCCATCAGATATCGAAGTGCACGCATAAGTGATTTCCTTTAAGATGGATTTTTCTGCTTCAAAAACTCCAGTAATTCTTCTTCCGACTTACCAACCAAGTGCAATGCTTGACGCGATTGATTTGCCCAGGGCGATTCCGGATAAAGCTCAATAACCTTGTTGTATTGATTGGTGGCCTTGGTAGGTAAGTGCAAATGCGTGTCATAAATGAAAGCTACCAAATAGGCGGCTTCCGCTTTGCGCTGGCGATTCGCAGATCCATCATGGAAGTTGGCCAGCAACTCAATGGCCTTTTGGTATTTCTCTATCGATACCGCAACCCTGCCTGCTTCAAAAATGTAGTTTAATGCAGCGGTATCTTGCGGATGCTTGTTGTAATAATCCTGGTAGGCACGTAACAATCGCAAGCCGGTTGCACGATCTAAAACGGAGTCCTTTCGAGTGCGCGCTTCCATGGCCCGAATCTCCAGCATCAACGGATCGATTGTGCCGCTTGCAGCGTCATCAACACTTGCCAATGTCGTTGATTCTTCCGAACCATTTTTGCCCGTATCAGTCGAGCACGACACTGTCAAAGCAATCGCAAATAAGCAAACTAAGACAACTCGTAATTTCATAACGCAAGATTACTATTTCGGGTAGCGCATGCGATAATTCACATCCACCTTCCCCTTCGAAATATCGTTCAATTTACCTTTCAACAAGGTTCTCTTCAACGGACTAATACGATCAATAAATAAAACACCCTCAATGTGGTCGTATTCATGCTGAACGACGCGGGCGGCGAAACCATCCAACTCCTCTTCATACAAATCCCAGCTCTCGTCGTAATATTCAATCTTCAACATGGGTTTACGCTTCACCTCTTCCCTGAGATTGGGTATCGAAAGGCAGCCCTCCTCACAACTCCATTCATCACCCGACTCTTCCACGATGATAGGATTGATGAACACCCGCTTAAAATCCTCACAGCTCGGATCTCCGTCTTCGCCTTCCGCAACAGGTGTTGCATCAATCACGAAAAGCCGAATCCCCTTGCCAATTTGAGGCGCTGCAAGGCCTATACCGTTGGCATGATACATCGTTTCAAACATGTTTTCTATGAGCTGCTTCAAGTTCGGATAATCTTCATCGATATCCTCTGCGCGCTTCTTTAACACGGGATCACCGTAGGCTACTATGGGGAGAATCATGATGCGAAAATAGTGACGAATGACAAGTGGCGAGTGGCGAGTGGCGAGTGGCGAATTATACGAAGCCCTCGAATTTATTCGTGTGAATTAAAGTTTCGACTTGTTTAGATTAGCCTGAGCAGTTCGAATACTGGAGGTCAACAGACGCATAAGTTCTTCCGCCTGGATCCCGAGTTTCTGTGCTGTTGATTCATTGAGTAAACCAACCTCCAACATCATTGCAATCCAATACTTGGACTCGTTGCATTCTTTGCGGGCGATTGATAATTTATTGATAAAATCGGACTTGCTCTGCGCATGTTCAGACTCGGCACACAGCGCACCAACAGCAGTAGAAGAACGCATCAATTGGCGTGTCAATACCCACTCCTTTTCGCTTTTCCAAAGGACCGTACAAACACGATAGGTTTGGGCTCCAAACTCAAACGACTTTAACTGCAAGGGACCTTTCAATTCACGCTTCATGTTCTATCAGATTAGTTGCGTGCAAAACAATGAAACGTCGAAGAAAAACCTTATTCCATTTTCATCTAACTTATATGCCCCTTATTCCACTCGCCACTCGCCACTCGCCACTCGCCACTCGCCACTCGCCACTCGCCACTCGCCACTCGCCACTCGCCACTCGCCACTCGCCACTCGCCACTCG
>JBILCQ010000085.1:0-8444 GCA_044353065.1 Flavobacteriales bacterium
CTCGACCACAGGATTGTTCCGGTTGAAGAGATGCTAACAACCATGGCTTCCATGTTATTTGGCACGAGCGACGTTGAGTTTGAGAGAAGAGCAATGGGGCCTGAATTGGTATTACCGCCCAGCACGATGTTGCCGGCTGTGTCGAGTGCAATCGCGTTGAATAAGTCTGATCCAGCCCCACCAATGTATTCTGCCCACGTCAATTCCAACTCCTCATTAAGGCAGGTAACAAAGGCGTCTGATATGCCACCGAAATAGGGCATGGTCGCCAATGAGGCGATTGCATTGATTCCGGCCGTATTTCCGCATAGGTATACGTTGCCTTGGTTGTCTATAGTGAGGTCTTTGATATCATCTGATCCGGATCCGCCCAAGAAACTGTATTTTTCAATATCACCGAATGTGTTGATTTTTGTGATAAAGCCATCATAGGTTCCCCCACCGTTTTGCGCCTGCGGCATTGCATTATAGATAACGGATGATGAATTTGTTTTACCAACCAAGTAGATGTTTCCCGATGCATCAATAGCAAGATCTTGAGCATAGTCATCGCCATTCCCGCCGATATAAGTCGACCAAATAACGTCGCCCTGCTTTGTTAGCTTCGCGCAGAAGGCGTCTTGATTACCACCCTGGAAATTGGAGTTTGCTGTTCCAGCAAAAATGTCGATTGAGTTTGTGTTACCAATTACGATGATATGATCATCATGAGAAGGAGTAACTGCTGTGCAGTAATCGTTGCCGGTCCCACCAATGAAGGAAGTCCATAGTTCTTGTCCGTAGATATTTACTTTTCGGATGAATCCATCAAAGTTGCCTCCGTTAAAGGAATTGATTCCCTGGCTTATTTGGTTGACTCCCTCGCCGTTTACATGTCCTGCGACATAGGTATTCCCTAAAAATTCGCATGTGATACCTTCCGCCTTATCAATGCCTTGAGTTCCGGTTTGCTCGGACCACATCATATGGTTGGTGTCAACAATTGGAGTTACCTGGGCATTCATGCTGAGCTGCGCCATGAGGAGAATCGCGAGAAAAATCCCGTTGATGAGGAAGATGGTTTTTTTAGGGTCGAGTGCTTTCATTGTTATTGGTTTTAGGGTGAATTGACCTTTAAATTGTGTTTTGCACTCTCTTATACCTTAAGTGCCAATGAAAGGTTACATTTTTTCTTCTAGACTTTTGTTCGCCAGCTGGATTAGGGTTTTTCCGGTTTGGATCGATTTTAATTGAAGTTTTTTTGTTTGGTTCTTTCATAGAGAAAAAAAACAATTACATTTGCGCCCGCTTAAGTGAGGTGCCATAGCTCAGTTGGTAGAGCAAAGGACTGAAAATCCTTGTGTCCCCGGTTCGATTCCTGGTGGCACCACTCAAGAGGCGAGGCTCAAGGTCTCGCCTTTTTTATTTGATCTTTGTTCCATGAAGATTCCGTCTCCCAAGTTTGCCCGCTCAGCAGCTCGTCTGGGCGAAATGCTGGAAAAACAGCTTTCGGGTCGACGTTTTATCATTTTGACAGACGAAACGGCAGGGAGTTTATGCGTTCCGCAACTGCTAGAGTCCATGTCTGACAACCAACCTATCGATATTATTGAGGTAGATTCAGGTGAGGCATGCAAGCAATATGAAGTAGCAGTTGAACTGTGGAAGCATTTGCTTGACCTTCAAATAACTCGTTACGACGTTGTGATTTGCGTAGGAGGCGGCGCCATCACTGATCTCGGTGGTTTCATTGCGTCGACCTACAAGCGGGGGATGCCTTTTATTTTCATTCCTACTACGCTTATGGCCATGACGGATGCCGCCATTGGAGGTAAAAATGGAATTGATCTCTTAGATATAAAAAATGCTATTGGAACAATCAATCAGCCGGAAGCTTTATTCATTTTTAAGCCGTTTCTCGAATCACTACCGCACCGCCAGTATTTGTCGGGAATGGCAGAAGTGATTAAGCATGGGGTTATATGTGGCGGTGAATTATGGCAAGGGCTAAATGAATTGCCGTGGAGAGATGGAAATCTTCCGGATTCAGTTCTAAAATCGTCCATAAATACTAAGTTGAAAATTGTAAGGGCCGATGTTTACGAAACCGGACTGAGAAGTACGCTGAATTTCGGTCATACGATAGGACATGCTATTGAATCTTGTTTTATGGCATCGAATGAGCCGATTGAACATGGTTTAGCTGTGGCAAATGGTATGTTGATCGAGTCAACTCTCGCTGCAGAAATGGGGTTGCTAAGCACCCGTGACTTGAATTCTATCACGTCGCTAATTTTGAAGTTGATAGGGACGCAAGAGCTTCAATTGCCTGTTTGGACTGCAGTTCACCCTTTTTTGAGCCATGATAAAAAATCGACTCATCATGAACTGATTATGGCTCTACCGAAAGGCATCGGAGCTGTAATTCCCAAGGTTGTAGTGTCAAAAGAGCTTTTGAATGATGTTTATGATCGTTTTGTTATCGTATGACGTAATCCCATTAGATTGTTGATAACTAGCGTCTTATTTCAATGAAACGCCTAATTGGCGTATTTAATGATTATTATCTGCCGATGAGTTGATGATTGAATTGTTCGTTTTATCAAGATGAACTATATATTTGCTTTAATGTTATTAACACCTTGGTGTTAAGACGTTGAATTATAAAACCAAATCCCTTAATCATGAGTAACTATTTACAAGCGATGAGTCTTCGCCAACGAGGATTCAATTTATTTATCGTTACCGCTTTTATCTTTTTCTTTTCTTCAGGTGTTCTTGGAGCACAATCACTTATTATTTGCCCTTCCGACGGTGAGGTAAGTTGTATTGGTGATTTGCCCGGAGTATATGCGCCTGGTGCAGGAGAGGCTGGATACGAGACGGTAGATGTTGTCTATTCAGATGTTGTTTTATCCGGTAATGATTGTGATTACACACTGGCGCGCACATGGACGGTCACATTCACCTCACCCGAAAACACGCTCACTGAGTCCTGCACTGCGGTTTTCCGTGTTGCAGATTTCCAGGCTCCGGTTTTCGTGAGTGCTCCCGAAAATGCGTCCTACCAATGCATTGACGAAGTACCGGCTTTTACAAATTTGGAAGCTACGGATGCATGCGGCAGCGCCGTAACAGTGGAACAGTTTGGTTCTTTTTCATCGGCCGACTATTCGCTGGTTTGTAATGAAATTACAACGCCGCTTGGTCCGGGTCAGGATTGGGGTTTATGGGTAAACGGCCTATTAAACGCCGGTTTGGCGACTACCGACTGGTATCGTTGGATTGGCACGCCGAGTCTTGTCTTCACCGTAGATGGTGGTGCACGCTTGGTGGGTGATGTGGCTGCATTGAACAACCCGACTAATGGTTGGCATGTCGATATGACCCTTGCTGAGGGCGTTGACTGGGCTGCATGGAGCGCCGGTGGAGGTTTGTATATGGATAGTTTTGGAACAAATGGTTCAACTCACACTTCCTGGAATTTCTTTAAGCTGGTAACAACGATTTCGCGCCTTGAAGGATTTGGTTCTTTCGAAGGTGATCAGTTGATTCTTTCGCATCAGCCTGCGAGTTACGTGATGGGCTTTCAATTCGGTATGGGTGCCAACAACCGCAATGGTAATAATGGTGGAAGTGGTTGGTTCTTTTATGATGGTCATGTAAACGGACAGCATGTTTCCGGAAATGGTGATGTCACGTTGGACATGAATTGTGACGATCCAAATCAGCCAAATGAAGCGTGTTTTCAAACTATTGAGCGTCGTTGGGCTGCAAGAGATGCTTGTAATAACGTGGCTTATCACAGCCAGGTAATCACTGTGAATGATACAACTGCCCCAACATTCACAGGATGTCCTGCGAATATTGAATTGCAATGTGCGGCTGATGTTCCTGCTCCAGTTGATGCGTCTGTCGTTACAGCCGTTGATAATTGCGGCGGTGAAGTAATTGTTGCCTACTTGAATTCAGAAACGAACGCAGTAAGTGAATGTAATTATTCAATCACTCATTTTTATTCTGCTACCGATCTATGTGGCAATCGTTCAAGCTGCTCATACACCGTTACGGTGAATGACACAACAGCTCCTGAGTTAGTGGTTCCTGCTGATTACACAGCCGAATGTAACAAGGATATTGTTCTTGAAAATGCTTCTGCGACCGATAATTGTACTTCAGAGTTGAACATAATTGAAACAGTTGATACCTCTGTTTCTGGTTGTGTTGTAACCTACGTTCGTTCGTTTTCTGTAACGGATGGATGCGGTAGCGTGAGCACCGGTCAACAAACCATTCTTGTGACAGATACTACCGCACCTGTATTGACAGTCCCTGCTGATTATACTGTTGAATGCAACGGCTTGGTAGTTTTCGAAGCTGCTACTGCCACCGATAATTGTGTTGATGGAATTGCTGTGATTGAAAGTGCAGACACTGTTTACAACGGATGCGTCATTACTTATATCCGAAATTTCTCGGCAACAGATGCATGTGGAAACACAAGTTCTGGTTTGCAGACAATAAACGTTATTGATACTACAGCTCCGGTTCTTTCAATACCAGCTGATTACTCTGTTCAGTGCTTGGCAGATGTAGTTTTCGAAGATGCTTCAGCAATCGATAATTGCACCGAGAATTTGACAATAAACGTTGAAACCACTGAAAATAACTCCGGTAACGAGTGTAATTATTCGTATGTAAGAACTTTCTCTGTATCTGATAATTGCGGTAATACTTCGACATCAACTCAAACTATCACCGTGGTTGACACAGAAGCTCCTGCATTTACCGGCGGAACAGGTCCTTTTGCAGTAGAATGCAGTGACATATATGATGAGCAATGGACCATGCCTGCTGCCACGGATAATTGTGACAGCAATCTAGAATATTCATACACCGACTTAGTGACTTCAGGTGGCTGTCTTGGAACCATTATTCGTTCAATTACTATAACTGACAATTGTGGAAATTCAACAACCCGTGAATTCGTAATTTCTATTCAAGATACAATCGCACCTGTTATTGAGTCTATCCCAGCGGATATCCAGGCGGAGTGCGGCAGTGTTCCTGCCGTTCCTTCTGTAGATAGCGTTGTTGCGTCGGATAATTGCGGTGATGCTTCATCTATTTACGGTTCATACACCGAAGGCCAAAATGCAAACGTCACTGTAACTGTAGTGGAGCAAATTATTGCCGGAGACTGTTCAGGTAATTACACGATTTTGTGGATTTGGACGGCTACCGATTACTGCGGAAACAGTTCTTCAGATACCACAACCGTTACAGTTGTTGATACTACCGCCCCTGTATTCACCTCAACTCCTGAGAATTTGAATTTGGACTGTGGTGACGACGTTCCTGCAGCTGAAGTTCTTACCGCGGTTGACGCTTGCAATGGTGACGTGATTGAAGCCGATGTGGTTGAGACTGCAATCGCAGGTGATTGTGCAGCCAATTATACTATTGAGCGCGTATTCACTGCTACTGACGATTGCGGTAATTCCTCTTCAGTTACACAGTTGATTGTAGTTACAGACTCGCAAGCTCCTGTGTTTGCAGAAGAAAACATTACTGCTTATACATATGAGTGCAATGACGTGGTTCCGGTCATTACCCCACTTGCGGGAGATGATTGTAGCGAATTCGAATTACAGTATGCCGACGTTACGACCGGGGATATTTGTGCGACCTACATCACACGCACATGGACTGCTTCAGATGCTTGTGGAAACGCTTCTACATTCGTTCAGAATATCGCTATTTTGGATACTGAAGCACCTATTGCCGATTTTGATATTCAGATCAATCGCCCGTGCGATGATGCTTCCGGTATTTATGCATCAGCAAATGATAATTGCGATACCAATGTGCAGATTGAAATTCTAAGTGAGACTGCTGTTAGCGGTGGTTGCGCAGGAAGCTTTATACGTGTATATGTTGCGTCCGATGATTGCGGAAACACAACTGAATTCACACAGTATATCACATTGGTTGATGTTGTTGCTCCTGTAGCTTCAGTGCAACCTGAAAATTTAGTAATTGAGTGCGGCACAGAAGTGCCAAGCTATGATCCTTCATGGACGGATAACTGCACGGAGGAGTTGACCCTTTCTTTCAATTCTGAGACTTCTTCAGTTGATTGTGCTACGATTATTTTGGAAACGTATACTGCCGTTGATGCATGCGACAATGCGACAACGGTTACTCGTCGCATTGAAATTATCGATACAACAAATCCATACTTCGTTGATTTCCCAGCGAATCTTTTCCTGGAATGCAGCGATGAGATTCCGGCTGCCGGCGGAGTTGTAGCGATGGACATCTGCGATAGTGATGTAACAGTTATTTCTGCTGATGTCGTTATTCCCGGTTCATGCAGTGGATCGTATGTAATTGAGCGCGTATATCGTGGTTTTGACGATTGTGGTAATCAGGTTGTTGAAACCCAGACAATCACCGTTACTGATCAAACAGCTCCTGTATTCGAAGAGTCTGCGACAGAATTTACCTACGAGTGCAACACCGATATTCCGGTTGTGACACCAACAGCCAATGACAATTGCGGTGAAGTAAGTTTGATTTACTCCGATTCTGAAATAGTTGGGAACTCATGCTCAAGCACGTTCAATCGTGTTTGGACAGCAACCGATGAATGTAGTAATGCTTCTTATTTGACTCAGGTTATCAGTATTGTTGATACTACCGCTCCTGTGATTACAGGCGATTTGTCGATTGAACGTCCATGCGATGACTATGCAGGAAACTATGTTGAGGTGATTGACAACTGCAGCGAATTCAACGTTAGCTACATAGAAAATGCTGCTTCTGGTGCTTGCGCCGGCATCGTGATTCGCACATACACGGCAACAGATGCCTGTGGCAATGTTTCACTCGAATTCGAACAGGTAATTAATCTGATTGATGAAGTTGCCCCAGTGGTATCCTATGTTTCCGAAAACATGACTGTAGAGTGTGGTACTTCGTATATGGTTGCTCCAGCTGTGTTTGCGGATAATTGTGATATGGATTTAATTCTAAGCTCCGATTTCTCTTCAGAAACCGATGGTTGCACTACTATCGAAACTTATACTTGGACGGCAACAGATCATTGTGGCAATTCAACTACTGCCACAACTGTAGTTACCATTGTTGACACCACCAATCCATATTTTGTTTCACTCCCTGAAAGCATAACACTGAATTGTGATGATGCAATTCCGGGCTTTGGCGAATTCGCTGCGGCTGACAACTGCGATAGTAATGTTGAAATTGCTGTTGCGGATGATGTCATCCCAGGTGATTGCCCACAGAGTTATACAATCGCCCGAACCTACCGTGCGTTCGATGATTGCGGTAACCAGACTGTAGAAACAGTTTACATCTATGTGTTGGATGAAATAGCGCCTGTGTTTGAAGAACAAATCGATTCATACACCTATGAGTGTGGTGAAGTAATTCCGGTAGTTGAGCCAATGGCAAGTGATAACTGCGGTGAAGTTTCATTGTCTTACTTTGATTCTGAGTCAGCCGGGAATTCATGTGCTATGTACTTCAATCGCGTATGGACTGCAAGCGATGAGTGCGGAAATTCTTCTACCTTCATCCAGACAATTAGCATCATTGACACTGAAGCTCCTGTATTCGATGCAGAGGTTCAAATTACTCGTCCATGCGATGATTACCAAGGCGTGTATGCAACAGCATTCGATAATTGCTCAGCTACAGTATCCGTTGTCTCAGTAGTAGAAGATATGTTGTCGAGCGGTGGTTGCCAAGGCACCATTGTGAGAACCTATGGTGCTTTTGATGATTGCGGAAATTACAGTGAGTTCACTCAGTATATCACGCTAACAGACGCAGTTGCGCCGGTATGTTCGAACACTCCGGAGAATGTGGTTGTTGAGTGTGGTCAAGCTACTCCGGAATACGTGCCAAGTTGGGTTGACAATTGTGATGATGAATTGGAGTTGACCGAAGAATCATCTTCTGAAGTTGTGGATTGCACTACAATCATTACAACCGTTTACACAGCAGTTGATAACTGTGAAAACAGCAGCAGTGTCACTCGTGTTGTAACTATTGTTGATACAACAGCACCTGAGGTAACCGGCGCACCTGAAAACATCGACGTTGATTGTGCAATCTTCAATGGTACGCCTATGTTCACGTCACTTCCTGTTTTTGAAGACGCTTGTGATCAAAACCTCGAGTTGACTTCTGATGTTACGGAAGAAGTAATCGGCTGCAACCGCGTATACACCTGCACCTGGACTGCAACTGATGATTGCAACAATTCAACTTCGGTTACAGCTATCATGAATGTATACGACAACACTGCTCCTGAGTTTGTAAGTGTTCCACAAGGTGGTTCGTATTCATGCGACGAGACATTCGATTATGGAATGGCTGAAGCATTCGATTTGTGCGGATTTGCTGAGGTTACCTACACCGACGAAGTTATTCAG
>JBILCQ010000087.1:0-8429 GCA_044353065.1 Flavobacteriales bacterium
TGGAAGAGGATTCTTTTCATTCTTGCAGAATAATTTAGTCGCAAATCCTCTTATAAGACGCGTCATTGGTAATTATAATCAAAGTGCATCGCCAGCGAGGACAGAGTGTTTTGAGGTGGTGATAACAATGGGCAATAGTGATTTAAGGTCTTATATCGATGTTAATTCACCTGCAACAGGTGTTGTACAAGAGAGACCCATATATTCCAATGTCAGTAATGGAATAGGATTATTTGCGTCACGCAGCACTAGAATACTGAAAAATTTACCACTTCTTCCAGTGAGCCCAGTACCGCCCAACCCAGGCACACAGGAAGCGCTGATTTTGGGAGCATATACAGCAGGCCTTCGTTTCTGCGATCCTAATCCTGGTGCATCATCTAATCTCCGTTGTCCATAAGACCTTAACCTACCTAATTACAAATCGCGCTTGTTGAATTTGCGCTTCATCTGAAATTTGAAGAATGTAAACGCCGCTTGTTAGCTGCGACACATCGATGTTGGTGTGCGATAATGTGCTTTGCTTGACCTGCTGTCCTGAAGAATTGAAAATAGTATACGTGCTGTTTGAGAATGCAGCAGGAACCATCAATTCGTTTTCTGTTGGCACGGGATATACGCTCCATGAATCTGTTCTGTTTTCGCGAACGCCCACCCCAATATCGGCCGTACTAGATGTTATTTGCGCCTGACCAAACACGCCCACAGTCGATGTAATTTCAAGCACGGGAACTTTAAACTCGGTGCTCAGCCATTGGTAGGTGGTGATGTCTTTCGGAATTTGAAACCCGAGTGGGAATGGACCCGCTGAAGTGGAAAGCGTATCATATCCGACCAAATGCGACTTCACACGCAGCACATCGAAGGAAGCGCCTGCGATGTTGAGAACACCCCAACCGTCGCACTCGTAGGTGCGGTTTTGATCTGTGCCGAAATATCCGATGGTTGGCAATTCCAGCTCGAGCACCGAATGTGAACTACCCGATGCGGGATAGGTCAAGGGAAGATTGTAAAGGATATCGCGATCATCGTAAATGCTTGAAATAGGTATTTCACTTACTGTCGCAGCAACTCCGGTGATGGCGTAGACATTTCCGCTGTTTTTATATACCTGAAAGGCATCTTCTACCGTAATGAACCCAAGGTCAATGAGGGTGAAGCCAAGTCCAAAATCAGAATCGTATTGCGGGTTAAAAGGGTTATTGAAATAAAGTTGGTTGAAAAGTGAAATATTCGACAAGTCTGAACATTCCGTGCCGTTATCCAATGGACCCATCGCAATAACATCATCACCGAAATTCCACGTGTGGTTGGGGCCCGTCGCTTCTAAGTCAACGTCACTGAGAAGCGTCGCCTGGCGGCGGTATAGTATATCGCCTTCGTTGGGCAGATGGCTGTGATTAATGGTGATTTGACCCACAGCAAATGTTGCAGGCATACATACAAGTGCGAGTAGAAATTTTTTCATAGGTTGAACTTCGGTGGTGGCAAGGTAGAGCAAAATTGCCGATGAGGTTTTCGGTGAAACATTGTTGCTCTGTTTTACAAGGTTGAAAAGTTGTGAGCAAAAGGATTCGAGTTGCTCACAACATAGCGGCATTGTCGCTTCTATATTAGCCCCGCGTTAACACGCACAACTAAATTAACCTGCCAACTACTCATATATGTTTCTCGATAAATACGACTACGTCATCCTCGATATCATTCAAACCTATAAGAAGAACAACAAGAACGAACTCATCAAATTGAGTCAGTTGGAAACTGCCTTCTGGAGCAGAATAGAGCACGATGATTCATCGTCAACGCTAAGCGCTCAATTGGGAGAACGTGTTGCCAATCTCTATTTGGATGGCTACATCATGAATAAAAACAATTCGGGATATCGCTTGTCCAAGAAAGGCAAGGAAGAGTTGTCGTGTCAGGAAATTGACGCTTAAGAGAAACTACCAATTATTTTTTTCCAACTCCCTCTGCAGGCCTACCATTTTGATGGCTGTAATTGCGGCCTCTGTTCCTTTGTTTCCTTTGCTTCCTCCGCTTCGGGCGATTGATTGTTCTTCGGTATCGTCGGTAAGCACACCAAAAATGACCGGCTTGCCGATGCTCAATGCAAGTTGTTGAATGCCCGTTGCGCAAGCTTGCGAAACAAAATCGAAGTGAGCGGTTTCACCGCGAATCACACACCCCAAACAAATAATAGCTTCCGGCCTTTGGTTTTCATAGAGCATCTTCGCTCCGAGTGCAAGCTCGAAGCTTCCGGGGACATGGGCTACGAGGATGTTCTTGCTGTTGATTCCGCAATCGGTAAGGGCGTCAATACAGCCCTTGAGCAGGTTGGATGTGATATGATCGTTCCACTCAGAAACAACAATCCCGATGCGCATAGACTGTGCATCGGGAAGATGTTCTTTAGTATAGTCTGAAAGATTGTGCGTTGCCATGCAATTAGCTCTTCGCCTTCAAGTAGGAGAGGAGCTTCTCTGCTTCACCGTATTCCTGTGAACGCTTGTCGTAGTTATCTACCACAAATTGCAACAAGGCCTCCGCCTTCGAGTTGTTGCCAAGTTCCATGTAGGCCTTACTTGCTTTGATGTTGTAAAGTGGACCTGTGAAGTCGCGGCTGGCGCTTGAGTTGGCCTGCTTGGCGGCCTTCTCCAACCATGACGCACCTTGCTCCAGATCATTCATCATAATGTACATGTCTCCGATGCAACCGGTGATGATAACGCTATTGGCTTCGTCATCGAAATTGGCTTGCTTGAAGTGTTCCAACGCAGTCGTGTAATCCTTCGCAATGTCGCGGTAGTATACACCGCACCAGTAGTGCGCTCTGCCTGCTGCTTTGGTTCCGCTGAAGTTAGTAGCAATGGCTTCATACCCTTCAAAGTTGGCATCTCCTTGAACAGCCAAGCGAATAGAGTCCATTTCCACTAGCAAATCGGGACGAATCGCAGCATTGCCGGCTTCAACTTCGCGGGGCTTCTTGTAGAGAAATTGGTAGGCGAAAAATCCGCCCAACACCACTATTATAGCACCCATAGCAATAGAAATGGGCTTGCGGTTCTGTTCAAAGAATTGTTCTGTTTTGGAAGCTACTTGCTGAATATCAACAAAGCCTTCATCTTTTGTAACGTCTTGTTTTGACATACGGTTCGGTATTATGCGGCGGCAAAAATAATCGAATTCGGTTACCAACGAACAATTATGCGCTTATAGGCATGGTTACTCCCTATTTTTGACCGCTATCGCATCCCTGTGAAGTTTATCCTCTTGCCGAAATACCCTGCTTTTTGGTTGTCGTTTTTACTACTGACAACTGTGAATGTCTCTCTCGAGGCACAGTATCAGAGTCTCATGTGGAAGGTGTCAAGTAAGAATTTGCGAGAACCTTCTTACTTGTATGGAACAATGCACATCAGCAGTAAGCTGGCCTTCCAATTAGGTGATCCCTTCTATAATGCCATTCAGGCAGCCGATGTTGTTGCGCTGGAATTGGAACCCGAGGCATGGCTCGACGCGCTCTTTAACGATCCGCAGCTCGCTGCCTGGCTCGATGGTTCTCAGCATGTGGATGAATTTTATGATGAATTTGTTGGCGATTCACCCTTACCCCCTTTGTCAGGTTTTTGGAAATTGGGAAGCGGACTATCGCCCGACCAGCGGGTGCGGGAAGTGCTTACGTATGAGCCCGATATTCTGAACTACCTCATGTTTCGCTATTCCGATGGCAATGCGATGACTGATTTCGAAGAGGAGACATGGCTCGACATGCACATCTATCAAACGGCAAAAAAAATGGGAAGGGAAACTTTCGGACTGGAGACCTATGCCGAGAGCGATGAGTTTATTCGAAAGGCAACTGCTGAAGATGCTCGACAAACTGCCAGCCGCCAATGGGATGAAGGCGATGTGTTGGAAATGGAGTTGTTGAATAATCAGCTTGAGCCCGCTTATCGCAGGCAGGATTTAGACTTTATTGATTCTCTTACACGAACTACAACGACTGAAGCTTTCCGTAAGTTTATTCTGGTTGAGCGAAATAAGCTTTTCGTGCGCAATCTGGATAGTCTGCTGCATGCCGGCAAGTCGGTTTTTGCCGCAATGGGTTGCGCACACTTACCGGGAAATGAAGGCGTCATAGAGACCCTGCGAAGAATGGGATATGAAGTAACTCCTGTGAACAAGGGAAGCAGAAACTCCAAGCGCAGAATGGAGATTGAGCGTAAAATCAGTGATTGTTCTTTTCGCACGTTTACTACGCCCGATGGGTTGATTTCATTCAACACACCAGCGGAAGTATATCATGCCAACGCCGATAATGAAACATCAACCTGGTTGTGCCTCGACATAGCCAATGGAGCGAATTATTCTTTCACTCGATTGAAGTCCTATAGTTCAATAGTAGGTTATTCAGATTCCGAATTACTTGCCCTTATTGATAGTATGATGTACGAGACAGTTGCCGGCCAAATCGTCAATAAGAAGGGCGTCAAGATTGGTCGATACGCAGGAATCGATGTGCTCAGTAAAACCAGGCGTGGCGACTTTGAGCGACAACTGGTGGTAGTAATGCCTGACGAATTGCTCGTTTTTAAACTTTCTGCAGCAGGCAATAAAATCAGCAACGGATACGGCGACGATTTTTTTGAGAGAATCAAAATCAACGAGAGTTCTTCCGGTAATCAGAATTGGACATCAACGGATGGTTCCGTTCGAATCAAGTTGCCTTCTCGAGGTATATCGTATGCACGCGTTGCTTCTATTCATTCGTCTCCCGACTTTGAAGTTGTAGCTTCCGATGCAATTCGTGGTGCATACTTCACCGTCCAGAGGCACGTCATTGAAATACCATCATTTCTGGATGAAGATGTTTACGAACTCGAACGTTGCGTGCGCGCTTTTGGTCAAGACAGATCGCTGACGTTGTTAAACTTCAGGCAAACACAGCAAAATGGATTGCCAGCTATGGAAGCAAAGTTTCAATTGTCGTTTGCTTCAAATGGAAATACGCAGGATACAGTCTACGCATATTTTATAATACAAGGGTTGAGTTACATAGCTCTTTCAACCAATGACTCATCGGAAGAAAGTAGAAGAAATTGGTATGGCTCGTTAAGCATAGCGAATGCAACATATCCATCGTTTTCTACATACACCAGTAAGGATTTATTCTTCGCAACAGAATTGCCTTACACGCCCGTTGAAATTCTTCCGTCATTAGACGCCATGATGTTTAACGGGGATTTGGAAGACAACCTGGATTCTCCCTTCGGAACAAATGGATCTTTGCTGCTTCGAGCTCCTTCTGATCCGGTTGCAGTTCAAATCGACTTCCAACGATTTCATCAGTATTCGGATGGCGAAGACAAAGATTCTTTTCTTCGCGAGAAGCGAGATTTGGTGAGAGGAATAGACATGCAGATTATTTCCGAGCGAAGTGTCTGGACATCTTCAGGAGCCGATTTCGAGTTTGTAGTGGTTGATACGGCTAGCACGCGTCGCTTCCTGCATCGCATGGTGCTTTACAATAAATCGTTTTATCATCTCAGTACTTGCTACGATTCCATTCTTGGACTTTCGGATTTTGCTCGTGTGGTTTTCGAAAACTTTCACTCAACCGATACAATCTTTCCCTATCCTCATTTCGCCTCACGCGATGATGCCTATATGGATGATTTGACTTCAGTGGATGTTGCCAAACGGGAGCGTGCCTTGGAGATAACCGGTGAAATGGATTTTTCTGCGTCTTCTGCTATGCGCATTCGAACATTGTTGAAAGACTTGCCTTATTTCACAGGTGAAGACGCAAAACTCATTCGCATGAAATTGCTGTCGGCTCTTGAAGCCGATACTTCCACTGAAAACGTGAAGTTTCTGGAAAGAGAATTCAATGCATATCCGGATAGTTCGGCATATCAGTATGAGTTGCTACGGGTTTTGTTAAACGTGAAAACACAACCTGCATGGCAGGCCTATGCGCGCCTTGTTGTCGAAGAGCCCCCGATAGTTTTTGACGAAATGGGCGGTAGCGGATGTGAGGCGCTGCTCGACTCTGTGAAGTTGGCTTCGCCATTGTTGCCCAAGCTCATGCAGTTACTTGCAATCGATGAATACGAGGAAACCATCTATCACCTCATGGCCTTAGCTGCCGACAGCGGCTGGTTAAAACCTGCTGCTTACAAGCATCTGGTTGCTCCATTGCTTGTAGAAGCGCGAAATGAATTGAAACGTTTGAAGGGGAAGAATGAGAACGACTACGCCTTCAATACGGATGTGCTGCTCGACTTCTGTGCGCTTTTGCATCCATTCCGCAGCGAGAAGGATGTAGCTGCTTTCTTCTCGAAAATATATGCTGTCAAACAAGGGTCACTGCTATTGGATATAGTCGATTTCGATTGGAAGAAGGGCATAGAACCTTCTGACTCCATCATCAATCGACTTTCGCGCATCGATGCTCAGGTGCACAACCTGTATGCTCTTTTATGGAGGAATGGTGCTGCGAAACGAATGCCTATTGCGCTGAGCAGCCAACGTGCGTTGGCAGAAATTTACTTTAGGAGGAATGCCGAGGATATGGAGGAGCCGATTGACTCCGTGATTTTCGTTTCTCGGAAAACAGCCGTCATTCGCGGAATTCAGTTGGATGTGACATATTGGAAGGTGCATCAGACGAATTCGAATCAATGGCTGGGACATGTACTCGCTTTCGATGCACGGCAGTCTCAAAATGCATGGCCCTTGTTTATTGAGTCTTCCCGCAATGTGGTAATCGACGATGATGAAGATGCCATGGCAGAACTCGATAAGGAATATCGTTACATGGAAGAGTTGAACAGAGAGTTTGTGAATTTTGGTTCGGGCTCAACCGATTTTGATGTGCACTGGTATTGATACGCTATGGAACCGATTACACTTCAAAAACTCACCGTTTATCAATTCAAGAATTACGACGAGTGCAGCATTGAGTTGTCAGAAAAAGTGAATTGTTTCTTGGGAAGCAACGGCTCCGGTAAGACCAACTTGCTCGATGCTATTTACTATTTGAGCACGTGCAAAAGCTATTTCAACTCGGTCGACTCTCAGAATATTCAATTCGATGGGGACCAGTTTGCAATCACAGGTGAATTTTTACGTCACGGAAATCCGGAGCAGATAATATGCTCGGTGCGTCGAAATCAGCGGAAGGTTTTCAAGCGAAATTTCAAGGAGTATGACAGGCTCGCCGAACACATTGGCTTGCTTCCTTGCGTGATGGTAACTCCCTACGACATCGAACTGATTTGGGATGGAAGCGAAGTGCGACGCAAGTTTTTGGATAGCACCTTGGCACAGCTCTCGCGCGGTTATTTGGATGATTTGATTGCATACAATCATGCGCTGCTTCAACGCAATACGGTATTGAAAACCTATGCAAAGCAAGCGCACTTCCCCGACGATTTTCTCGAGATATGGGACGCGCAGTTAATAGAGCGAGCCTCGAACATACATGAAGCACGTACTTCGTTTCTGCAAAAATTCAGTGGTGTGTTTCAACGCGTTTACAGAGAAATATCAGGAGGGAAAGAAGAGGTTTCATTCCATTTCGACTCAGAGTTGAACGGTTCAGACATGGCTCAGTTATTAAAGAATAATGCTCGCCGCGATCGCCAGCTCGAACGAACGTCATCGGGCATTCACCGCGACGATATTGATTTCCTTATTGAGGGAAACCCGCTCAAGAAATTCGCTTCACAGGGTCAGCAAAAGTCATTTCTCTTTGCGCTGAAATTCGCTCAGTATCTCTTCATACGCGAAGCTGTGGGCTTAAGCCCCATTCTTCTATTGGATGATTTTTTTGATAAGATTGATGAGTCGCGCGTATCGAATATTATTGGTTGGCTCTCACGAAATGAGATAGGGCAAATGTTCATTACCGATACCGGCCCAGAGCGTTTACCCTCTTTGCTAAGAAGCGCAGGCCTTGATTTCAAAGCTTGGAAAACAGAGTCTGGAAAATTGGAAGCCATCTGAGTAATAATTCAATTGATATTTGTAACGATGTCTAATCGCAAATACACCGATAACCCTCTAAAGTCTCTGATTGCAGACATACTGCGCAGAAACGGTTGGGAGCATCGCTACCAAGAAATGGAGGTGTTGCGCTGTTATAGAGAAGTGGTTGGAGAAGTTATTTGGAAACGGACACGAGATAGTCGCCTTCAGGGGAAAACCTTGGTGTTGCGAATGGATAGCGGACCGCTGAAGCAGGAACTATCTTACCAGAAAACGAAGTTGTTGGATGCTATCAATGAAATGATGGGCGCAGAAGCATTGGAAAAGGTAGAGGTTTGGTAGCGAGGTCGGGTGTTTAAGGATGAAGATTGTAATTTCGAGTTGTAAACGAAACAGAAAATAAAAAATGGGTTCGGGAAAGAAGGCAAAAGTGGTGT
>JBILCQ010000086.1:0-8429 GCA_044353065.1 Flavobacteriales bacterium
CGATTAGCTTGGCTATGGCGTTCGTATTATCGATGAAAAAATTGTAGTACTTGAATACAAACAACACCAGGCAAGTCGATACGATACTTATTACCAGCCAGATTTTCCTGGATCTACCCTCGGAAGCCGAAATTTTTATGCCGGCGAAGTAATCAATGAGAATCGTAATAAAGAGGATGAGAATGTACTTCGGTATGAAGAACATGTAAAACACGCAGCTGCTTATTAGAAGCAGCCAGGTCTTGCCGCGAGGTCGGTCTTTAAATAAGGTCCAGTATAAACCAAAAACGAGTGCAAGAAAAAATAGAAACTCGGTAGAGTTGAAGAGCATAGCCTGTGATGGTTGAGTTGTGCAGCACAAACATAACCAAAAGGGCTAGAAAAAACAGGTATGCTTAGTTAAGCGAGGGATCGTCGGGAAGATTGGCTATGATTTCCCCTTTCTTACCCATGCTTTTCATAATGGTTTTCCAGAGGTCGTTGTTGTCGCTGTTCATCAAGATGTCTTTCTGCACGTTGGCGACGAACCACGACTTACTTTCAATTTCACTTTCCAACTGCTCGGGCGACCATCCACTGTAGCCCACAAAGAATCTGACTTCATCTTTTTTGACGTCACCTGTGAAAAGCATCTTCTTCAAGATGTCGAAGTTGCCTCCCATGAATACACCGGGAATAATTTCTACACTATCCGATATTTTATCGCCGAGCGTATGCAAGTAATACAGATTGCTGTTGCGCACTGGTCCGCCTATGCTGATGCGGCCTTTGAATGAAGGCATGTTCTCCATGATCTGTTCAAGATCAATGTTGATATAGTTGTTCAACACAAACCCAAACGATCCATCATGATTATGCTCACACAAAAAGATGACAGTGCGTTTGAAGTAAGGGTCGTTCAGAAACGGCTCAGCTAAAAGTACCTGGCCTTTGCTGGGCTTGATATTTTTATCGGGTACGAATTTCATAGCACTAAGGTATGTGCTTGAAACGATAACGGCGGATAAAAGTTGCTAAATGAAGCGGCAAGTGGCGAATGGCGAATAACGAATAACGAGAGCACTTCCAATCATAACTCGCCACTCGCCACTCGCCGTTCGCCATTCATCATTCGTCATCTTCCATTATGGGAATATCCCCAGCGACTGATACGCCACTCCCAACTTATTAATGCCGCTGACAAACGCGGCGGTACGCAGATCCTCAATCTTCTTGTTGCCTTTTTTGATGTCGCGTATTTCGTTGTAGGCGTATATCATGGTTTCCTCGAGTCCGGAACGAACGTAATCGATTTCACCTCCGCCTTGAATGAGTATCTTTTTCTCTTTTGCATCCATCGAACGACCGGTCATTTTTTCGACTCCATTGATGAGCTGACGCGCCTGCATTTCCTGGAAGCGTTTTTCGAGACGACCGAAATTCACGTGCGAAAGGTTTTTAAGCCATTCGAAGTATGATACTGTAACACCACCTGCATTGAGGAAAAGGTCCGGTATAATCATAATTCCGCGCTTGTTCAGAATATCCTCGGCGTCTTTCGTCACAGGTCCATTAGCACCTTCGCCTATAATTTTCGCTTTGATGCGAGGTGCATTTTCTGCGGTAATCTGGTTTTCGAGTGCGGCAGGAATCAATACATCGCATTCCATTTCGAGCAACTCGGAAGAACGCTCGAAGTTCTTCGCTTCGGGGAAATTCAGAATAGAGCCAGATGCTTTGCGGTGCTTAAATACCTCCTCCACATCCAGACCATTTTCATTGTAGATACCACCTTCGTATTCCGCAATGCCTGTAATGATGGCGCCACCTTCACTGCAGAATTTCGCGGCATAAAATCCAACGTTACCCAGGCCTTGCACAATCACACGCTTTCCTTCCAGGCCCGGAGTGAGACCAAGTTCTTGCATGTCATCTGCATGACTCATGGCTTCGCGAATACCAAAGAAAATTCCCTGACCGGTTGCTTCCGTGCGTCCGGCAATACCGCCTTGCGCAACCGGTTTTCCGGTTACACAGCCAAGCGCGTTGATGTCATCAAACTTGAAGGTTGAATAGGTATCGACAATCCATGCCATCTCGCGTGAACCACTTCCATAGTCGGGAGCTGGAACATCCACAGCGGGACCAATCATGTTTTTCTTGATAAGCTCAGTGGTGTAGCGTCGGGTGAGTCGTTCCAGTTGCGAAACCGTAAGGGTGGATGGCTTTACCTTGATTCCACCTTTCGCTCCTCCGAATGGTACATCTACCGCAGCACACTTGAAAGTCATGAGGGTAGCAAGAGCTTTTACTTCTTCTTCGTCCACCATTTCGCTGTAGCGTATGCCACCTTTTGTCGGAGTAGTGTGATGGCTGTGCTGCACGCGAATGCCCTCAAACACTTCTATTTTTCCATTTATTTCTAATGGGAAATAAAACTTATATACGCTGTTGCATACTTTGATTTGATTCAGCAGGCCTTCATCAAACGTTGTGAATGCGGCTGCCTTGTCGAAATAAGAGAGCACGTCGCTGTAAAATTGTGCTCCAACACTCTTATGGCTCATAAAATCATTGTTTATTGGTGGCCAAAAGTATCAGTTATCCCTTAGCCTCGACGCGGGTCTTTGATTTTTCTAACTAAAAGAAGGTTGTTGAAAATGTAGTGATTGATTTGTAGTGTGTTAGTCTTTATCACGACGTTTGCAACTATGAAAAGATTGATTCTCTTGTTGCTGCTAAGCAACACGTTGCTTGCTCAAGTTCAAATGCCTTCAATCACTAAGCATCAATGGGACTTGCTGAAAACGTTTTCGACTTTAACTGCATCTTCAAATGTTGAGCTTCCTGCAGAAGTTCCTGTGAATCGATTGAATGGAATCGATTACGTGTCCGCAATGGGGCGTTTGAATGCGTCACCCGATTGGACGCATTTCAATGATTTGGGAGTATTACGCGGAGCCAAGGTCGGTTCGATCTGCACCGTGAAAATCCCTGTTCATGCGATTCCGCAAATTGAGTTGTCGGATGTCTTTTCATTATTTGAAATTCCCTCCAAGGTAGCTCCAAGTCTGAGTCGCGTGCGATACGATGTAGGTGCTGATAGTGTTTATTGGGGCGTGGGTTTGCCGGAAGGATTTGATGGTGAAAATGTGCTTATCGGTGTTACAGACTGGGGGTTTGATTATACCCATCCGATGTTCTATGACACCTTGTTGCAACAAACACGCATTGTGGCCGCTTGGGATCAATTTAAGAATTCAGGTCCGCATCCCGATGGTTTTGATTTTGGAGCAGAATACGCAACCACAACAGATTTGCTCACTGCCCAATCGGATACAGCGAACATATACAGTAACGGTACGCACGGTAATCACGTAGCAGGCATTGCAGGTGGAGGTGGCGCCGGGTCGCAGTATCGCGGCATGGCGCCGGCTGCCGGTTTTTTATTTGCAACTTTTCTTATCGATGCTGCATCTGTAATAGAAGCATTTCAGTGGATGCAGCAAATTGCAGAGCAACAGGGAAAGCGTCTTGTGATTAATATGAGCTGGGGGCTAACGTATATGGGGACACTCGATGGTACGTCATTGCTATCGGAAGCGATTGATCAAATGAGCGACGAGGGGGTAGTATTTGTTGCATCGGCAGGTAATAATGGCGATAACAATCATCACATTAAGCGCACATTCAATAATTCTCAATTTCAATCCAGAATCAATTTCGATGCGCAAACTCCGGAGCCGAACAATTGGGGCCAATCCGTTACGATGTGGGGCGAACCGAATAAATCATTTTGGACCAGAGTGCAGGTTTATAATAGCCTGAGTGCTTTGGTTGCAGAGTCTGCTATCTATTACACGTCAAACATGCCGAGTTATTTTGACTCGCTGATGATTGTCGGTTCTGATACCATCCTCTTTAATATCACTACCGACTCCTCATTCCCGTCAAATCAGCGTCCCCACATGCGACTGCGCGTGCGAAATACAGGTAACTCCACACGGGTTATTTTGAATTCCGGAGCAACTGAAGGGACGGTGCATTACTGGAATATTATTGAGCTTCTCACGGGAGTGGGCAACTGGGGAATTCCTTTTACATCGTTTGGAACTTCCGGAGCCGGAGGAGATTCGTTTTACACTATTGCTGAACCTACATGTGCCTCATCGTGCATTAGCGTAGGTGCTTATTCTGCTCGCTATCTCAGTCAATTTGGAACACTACTTGGCGGTGCTGTCGCCAGTTTTACCAGTTATGGTCCTCTAATCAATGAGGTTCAAAAGCCAGACATCGCTGCCCCTGGAGTCAATGTTAGTTCGTCGATTTCTTCCTTTACGGATGCAAGTTATAATTCCATAGACGATATCACATTTAATGGAACGCAGTATGATTTTGCCCGATTCTCCGGTACATCGATGTCGTCACCTTGCGTTGCCGGTATCGCGGCGCTCGTTCTCGATGCCAATCCCTTTCTGTCATCAGCTCAAGTAAAAAATATTCTCATGGAAACTGCACGAGCAGACCAATTTACCGGGGTGATACTGCCGCCGGGCGATAGTCGATGGGGCATGGGGAAAGTAGATGCTTACGCTGCAGTGTGGCAGGCCTTGAATACGGAAGGACTCGCGGTATCGAATTCAGAAATGCTTGCTGATCTCGTTTATCCGAATCCGGTTTCGAATGCACTTCAATTCACATCGTTCATCAAAAATGGAGAGGCGGAACTGATTGATATGAATGGCCGTCGCACACCGCTTCAGATTATTGATAACTCCATTGATGTGTCAACCATTGCTCCGGGCGTATACGTTTTACGACTGTATTCCGCGGGGAAATGGACACAGACTAGAGTTGTGATTAGCCGTTAAGATCACATATAATTGGGGCACCACTTGGCATCGCGTTTTTTGGGGAAGTCATAAAATGTTCTGATAAGCGAAAACTCAAGGCCTCCTCTTCGGTTGCTCGCAGGTTGCAGAGCACTAATGTTTACATCATAGCTGATACAACTGTTCCAAAGTCCTAATTGAAGTCCAGCCATCAAGCAGAATGCATCTTTGTTGCGTAGTGTGAAACCGCCATAAACGCCATTTCGGCTCCAAGCGGTTTCATGCAGTGTGAAATGCAGCAACGCTCCGGCATTCAGTTCTGAATAGGTTCCCTGCCTCATGGCAAGTAAGAGTGGCTCTAAGATCAAGCTATTACCTATAGTCTGCGTGTAACTCGCATGCACGTTTAAACGTGGATCCAGTTTGACATATCCTTCATCAAAAAAACTTTGTCCCGGTTGAGATAAATTGAACGCGCTTAGCCCGAAAGTCAATGATTGCTCCTTGGTGAAACTATGGTTGATTAGTGCGCCTAGATTTAGATTGAAAAATCCGCGACCTGCTCGGGGAAATACTTCACCAGAATTAATTGATGGGTCATAAGCGGTTCCGTTCCATTGGTTATCGTAGTTCAACTTAGAATAGTCAATTTTCATTGTGGTGTAGCCAACCATAGCACCGGCACGAAGCGTCGTTTTATCGTTGAAAGGCAATTTGAAATCGTCTGAGACGACCAGATTAATGCCGGTTGTTTTTAGTTGTGAATCCCCGGCTTTGTCAGTGTAGAAAGAAATTCCTGCGTGAAATGGCCATTCTGATGCATCGCCATCTTCTGAGTTAAAGAGTCCATCGGGCATGGGCAGGTTGTTGGCGTCCAACGAGCAGGCGAATGTAGAGTAGGGTGCAGTAACCGATCTCCATTGTGTGCGCTGGTTCACGACAAACCTATATGATCCATCGAAATGTCCCGTAAGAGCCGGATTAAGCAACAGCGGAGATTGACGGAATTGTGAAAAGTGAATGTCTTGTCCATTGATCTTTACAACAAATGAAAACAGCAGCAGCAGCATGAAAGAGAATGTGCCTATAGAAAGTCGAAATGAATGATTTTTCATGATCTGTTACCTGATGACTGTAATATTTCCTTTTTCAAAATAGTTTTCTCCACCGATGCATATAGCTTCGAGGTAATAGACGAAAACCTCGGGATCAACTTCACGGCCTTTGAATGTTCCATCCCAACCAATTTTTTGATCGGTGGTCTCAAAGACGAGTTCTCCCCAGCGATTGAAAATCTTGAATTCCATTTCCTGAATCGTCACGCCGTGCACAAATACCTTTTCATTTCGATTGTCGCGGTTTGGAGTGAATGCATTGGGAACATAGATATTCGGGGGAGCACAAACCACTTCAAGTACTTTCACTGTGACCGTATCGCTGAACAAGCAAGATCGATCTGTCACAGTAACTGTGTAAAGTGTGGTTTCTACTGGAGTCGCAATCGGATTGGCTATGGTCGAAGAACTAAGTGATGTTGTTGGACTCCATGCATATTCAAAGCCGGAAGGACTTGCGTTAAGTTGAGAAGATGTGCCTGAAAGGATTACTGCAGGATTGGCATTTGCGGTAACAATGGAAGAATCAAGATTGGAAACGAAGACCGTAAATGAGTCTTCAGATTCGCAACCTTCTTCGGAAATAGAGCTTACCGTGATAACCGTGGTTTCGCTGATGTCTGCAACAACATGTGCTGTGTTTTGTCCACTAATGATTAATTCAGCGGGAGACCAGGTATATGTAAGGTTTTGGCTTGGCTGCTCAACACTAATTTCAAGCGTGTCCTCGAAGCAGATTAAGGTGTCTGCTGCTAAAGAGGTTTGATCATTAGCAAGTTCGATGGCTACATTTTCTTCAAATATGCAACCATCAGAAACAACTTGAACAAAGTACACTTGACTGTTCGTTGCTTGAACGATAATGTCGGCATCTGTGCTATCGTCGTTCAATAAAAAGTTGGAGCCCCAGTTGTTATTGTCGCTCCATGAAATGGTTGCGTCAGTAGGAGTGTTGAGAACTTGTAGCAGAATTTCAGCGGGCTCGCAGAGCAAAGTGTCGGGTGTCACAAATATGTTTTCTTGGTCAAAAGAACTCACAGCAACGATTATCGAATCGGAAGTGATGCATCCGTTTTCGCTTACGGAGTTGACCACGAATTCTGTTGTTGCAGAAATTATAGCGGTGATGCTAGCTGAGTTTTGACCGGAAAGAATCGCATTTATCGGTGTCCATGAATAAGTAGAAGTCGCAAACGGATTTTGAACGTTAATCGAAACGGTATCGTTCGGGCAGCTAATGAAATCTGCTGCGAGAAGAACAGAATCATTCGCGAGAATTACCTCCACGGAATCTTCAATTGAGCATCCTTGAAGTGAAATTTGCACGTAATAAGTTGCACTTTCGTCAACACTAATGTCGATGTCCGCATCAGTGCTATCTGCATTGAGAAGATTGTTTGATCCCCAGTTATTCGTGTCAGACCAAGTTATGGCTGCACCCTCAGGTTCGAATCCTGCAGTAAGTGCTATTGAAGCAGGAAAGCAAAGTAGGGTGTCATTCGTAAGTGCTGTAAATTTCAAAATATCCACCTGCAACTCGTATGTTGTAATACATCCTGCATTGTTTTGAGTTACGGTGAAGTTTTGACTTTCATTTCCACTGTAGGTAGTAGAACTTGAATTCGGGTTGGATAATCCTTCAGTGGGCGACCAACTGAATGTTCCTTCATTCGAGGGCACAGAGAGAACGTAATTCTCTTCGCCGCAAACAACGGTGTTTTCAAGTGTAATTTGTTCAGGTGTCGTAATCGTAATAGTTCGTTGTGTGCTGTCGATTCCGTTACAGGTCGTTGAACTGAGCACGGTGAGTGTGATGGTATAAGTACCTGCCGCAGCATAGAGGTGGGACGGATTTTCTTCGGTAGAAGTGGCTCCATCGCCAAAATTCCAGAGATAACTATCGGCGCCGGCACTGGTGTTAACGAACGAGGTCGTATTGCCGATGCAATCAGAAGGAGTGCAATCAAAATTGGCGGCTGTGAGCGGAAGTTGAAAGTCGAATTTGAAAACACCATTGTTGCAGCCGGTGCTTGTGCCATTCGTATCGCTCACCACATCGGCCGAAGAAATCGGGAAGTCGTCTAGTCCGCCGCATCCTGCGCATACACTTTGATAAATAACTCCTTTTTTATCGAATCTGCTTGTGCCACCGTCAACATGTTCGTGACTTGAGCTTCCTCCGAAAAAGGTAGCATATTCCAGCATGGTCATGTTTTCATCGTAAACAGCCATATAGAAATCACCGCTAGAGCAGCTATTGTCAAACGCATCGGAAGTAGTTGGCATGTTTGACATGGGATGCAAATTATTCCCAGGATTCAATTGATTTGTCGCGGTTGAGAAAACTCCCCAGCCGGAAATGTAAATTCGATTGCAGTTATCGACGAGAAACGCCGAAGGCGATATGTTCGGTTTATTGTCGCCTGTACCTACAACGGTCGACCATATTACGGAGGAAAGTGAAGTGTCGAATTTGGCTATCAAATTACCACTGTTGGGGTTG
>JBILCQ010000088.1:0-8402 GCA_044353065.1 Flavobacteriales bacterium
GAAATCGCTTCCAGTGTACCTCTTTCATAACCGGAGAATCTTCGGTTAGATGAGTTATGAAGTGCTTCGCAAAAAAAGGCGCCAACATTACACCGCGCGAACCCAAGCCGTTGAATATGCCCAAGCGGGGGTGCTGATCATGCATTCCCAAAACCGGCTGTCGGTCAATCGTAGTTGGTCGAAATCCTGATTTGTGATCTACAATTGAAAAAGAATGCTTGACACTTTTGGCAACATCATTTTCAATTTCCTTGGCTACCTCAGAAGGTAAAGGGTCGAGCGCTCCATGCTCATACGTTGATCCGGCGCGATAACAGTCATTGCCTAGTGGAATCAAGAACTTACCGAAGTTGCTTATGTATTCGGACGTGAGGCCATTGAGTTGAAGTGTCAAGACCTGCCCCTTGTTAGTGTGTATTGGCACATCGCTCCAAAAACTATTCGGCATGGGTTTCCACCCTGTGCATTGTACAACCAAGTCGCCTTGTGCGAGCCAAGCAAGAATCTCTTCCGATTGAATTTCTCGCTCTTCGAAAGCATTTTTCGAAGAGAAAAAAGCTCGTGTTGATTCTAAGTAAAGACGTATGTTGAGCCAACCAGCCCCTTTCACGAAACCGGAGCCAAATGGTAGATGGAAATGCTCATCAACGTTTGGCATCTGCAACGAATCAATGTATGGTTGAACTTCCGGGTGAAGCGATTTCTCTTCCCATAGATTAGCAGATCCGGCATCGGGGAAAATTCGAAGCAACGGCATCGGATGAAAAAAAGAAACTCCCAGCAATTCTTCCAACCGCGTGTAGGTTCTTTCCATCTCCGGTAAGAGCTGGTGGGCCATCCAGCTTTTTTTCAGATTAACAAACGAAAGCGGGTTCCACATGCCAGCGGCAATGCTGCTCGACGACGTTTTATAACCGTTATCATAGATGAAAACCTTGTACCCCCAATCATGAAGAAGCAGCCCCAGTGTGCTGCCGGCCAAGCCTTGTCCTATGATGCGTATTACGGATTTCTCCTCACTCGGAGAGCGCAATTGGGCCATCGTTTCTTACTGAATTACCCCAAGCTCCTTGCCCACTTTGGTGAATGCAGCAATGGCCTTGTCGATGTGTTCGGGTTCGTGCGCTGCTGATAATTGCACGCGGATGCGCGCTTGTTCTTTTGGAACAACAGGGAAGAAAAACCCGATTACATAGATTCCTTCATTCAATAATTTATCGGCAAATACCTGCGACAATTTCGCATCGTAGAGCATTACCGGTACAATGGCTGAATCGCCATCTTTAATATCGAAACCGGCCGCTTTTATTCCTGTTTTGAATCGCTGAATATTTGCTTCGAGCTTGTCGCGTAACTCCGTAGTGCTGCTCAACAAATCGAAAACGGCTATGCTCGCTCCCACGATACTTGGTGCCAGTGAATTCGAAAACAGGTATGGGCGTGAACGCTGACGAAGCAACTCGATGATTTCTTTTCGACCGGTTGTAAAACCACCCATCGCACCACCTAGCGCCTTTCCCAGCGTGCCCGTAATAATATCGACACGGCCCAAGACATTTTTCAATTCAATAGTTCCTCGACCTGTCTTGCCAATAAAGCCCGTAGCATGGCATTCATCGACCATGACCATCGCATCGTACTGATCTGCCAAATCACAGATCTTATCCAGTTGTGCTACATATCCATCCATGGAGAATACGCCATCCGTTACAATTAACTTAAAGCGCGCTCCGGCTTCGTTGGCCGCCTGCAACTGCTTTTCCAAATCAGCCATATCGTTGTTGTTGTAGCGATAGCGCATGGCCTTGCACAGTCGCACTCCGTCGATGATGGATGCATGATTGAGCGAGTCGCTAATAATAGCATCTTGCTCACTCAAGAGTGGTTCGAATACACCACCGTTGGCATCGAAAGCGGCCGCATAAAGAATCGTATCCTCGGTATGAAGAAAGGTTGCAATCTTTTCTTCCAGTTCCTTATGAATGTCTTGTGTACCGCAAATGAATCGCACACTACTCATTCCGAATCCATGTGTGTCAATAGCTCGCTTTGATGCCTCGAGCACAAGCGGATGTGAAGACAAACCAAGATAATTATTGGCGCAAAAATTCAGAACTTCCTTTCCATCGGAAGTTTTTATAACTGCTCCCTGTGGTGTTGTTATGATGCGCTCACGCTTATACAAACCGGCTTCTTCTATTGCCTTTAGTTCTGCAGCGAGATGCTGTTGAAATCGAGTATACATAGACTATTGAAATTTGTTTGGCAAGTTAATGCGTATTAAAAACGTGAAGATGTAAATCCTTACTTCGAATCGAAAATCCTTTCGCAGGCTTTCTTGGCTGCCTTTTGCTCGGCCGATTTTTTCGCACCACCATCGCCTACACCATATTCTTCCTCGTCAATAAGAAGAGCCACTTTATAGTAACTAGAGCCACCTTCATTGCGATGCGCTATGACTTTAAATTGAAGAGTGCGCTTGTTCTTCTGACACCATTCATGGAGTTTGCTTTTATAGTCGATGTCGTCGTGAACACGCGTATCGAGACCATGCTGTTTCAAAAGCCGCAGCACGATATCACGTGTGGCATTGTATCCTCTATCCAAATAAAGGGCTCCCACGATGGCTTCAACCGCATTGCCTACAATCGAGTCGTGCATGTCCTGGCGACCCAGATTGAGGTGCAGCAATTCGTTGATGCGCAACGTATAGCCGATCATGTTCAAGTTCTCACGACGAACCACCTTGCTTTTCATTTTGGTGAGCTCACCTTCGGGAAGCATGGGATACTTGGCATAGAGATAATGTGCCACAACAGAATCGATGATGGCGTCGCCCAAAAATTCAAGACGCTCATTACTGTTTTTCAGCCCCGGACGGATTTTCGTGGCGGCAGAGCTGTGGCGCAGGGCCTGCTCGTAGATGGCAGTATCTGAAGGAGAAAAACCAAAGGCCTTCTTTACGAAGGCCTGTATTTCGGTATTAACTTTTTTACGCTTGAACAGCGAGCTCAGCCAACTCATTCCAACTTCCTGAAAATCGCGGAAGTGTTGTGACCTCCAAACCCAAACGTGTTTGTCATGGCAGCGTTCACCGTGCGATGCTGAGCTTTATTGAATGTGAAATTCAATTTTGGATCAAGCTCAGGATCCGGATTCGCAAAGTTGATAGTTGGAGGAACAATACCATGCTTAATAGCCATGATGGTTGCGATGGCTTCAATGGCGCCGGCTGCTCCCAGCAAATGGCCGGTCATTGATTTCGTGCTCGAGATATTTACGTTGTAAGCATGCTCGCTGAACACGCTTTGAATGGCTCGGGCTTCCTGAACATCGCCTAGCGGGGTTGAAGTTCCGTGCACATTGATGTAATCAATTTCTTCAGGACTCATGCCTGCATCTTCCAAGGCATGTCTCATGACCAATTTGGCACCGATACCTTCCGGGTGAGGCGCTGTGATATGATAAGCATCTGCGCTAAGACCTCCACCCATGACTTCGCAGTAAATCTTTGCTCCGCGCGCTTTGGCATGCTCGTATTCTTCCAGAATCAAACAACCTGCACCTTCACCCAAAACGAAACCATCGCGGGTTACATCAAATGGGCGTGAGGCCGTTTGGTAGTTTTCATTATTCTCCGAGAGAGCTTTACAGGCATTGAATCCACCAACACCGGCCTCTGTCACCGCAGCTTCCGAGCCACCCGAAATAATGATGTCTGATTTGCCTAACCGAATGTAATTGAAGGCATCAATCATGGCATTGTTAGACGACGCACACGCTGATGTTGTAGTGTAGTTCGGCCCACGGAAACCATAATTGATTGAGATATGGCCAGAGGCAATATCCGCAATCATTTTCGGAATAAAGAATGGGTTAAATCGCGGAGTACCGTCGCCTTTTGCATAAGCCACGCATTCTTCCTGGAAAGTGAGCAGGCCACCAATACCGGAACCCCAAATCACTCCAACACGATCTTTATTGATCTTCTCAAGATCCATACCCGCATCTTGAATGGCTTCTTTCGCCACCACAAGAGCATAGTGTGTGTAGGGATCCATTCGCCGTGCTTCTTTGCGGTCGATATGGTCTTCGACGTTAAAGTTTTTCAGTTCACAAGCGAATTGAGTCTTGAATTTAGACGCGTCAAAACGGGTAATCAGGTTTGCCCCGCTTACCCCATTGACTAGCCCGTTCCAATAATCCTGAAGATTATTGCCAAGCGGCGTCAGCGCTCCAAGACCTGTAATAACGACCCTCTTGAGCTGCATAACTAATAGTATTTAAACGTGAATTACTTCGCGTTGCCTTCGATATAATCGATTGCCTGACCAACGGTGGCGATTTTCTCGGCCTGATCGTCCGGGATGGCAATGTTGAATTCCTTTTCGAATTCCATGATAAGTTCCACGGTATCCAAAGAGTCCGCACCCAAATCGTTGGTGAAGCTTGCCTCACGAGTAACTTCTGCTTCTTCAACGCCAAGTTTGTCAACGATAATGGCGGTCACTTTCTTTGCTACGTCTGACATGTTTTATAGGTATTAATTGGTTTAAAACGGGGCAAAAGTATGTTTTTTTGAGGGATTGCCAAGTTTTTTTTATCCCCATCGAAATTCAACCCCTAAGCTACTGATATACAAACCAGTAAATTCTCAAAACACGCTTGGCTTGCCACATAAAACTCGCCTTCGGAAACATTGAACATGATTCGAGTTACTTTGCCGAAGCATTCTGCAAGAACGCTTCATGCTTAGCGAAAAAGAGAAGATACAATTCAGCAGACACCTGAACTTGCCCGGTTTTGGAGACACGCAGCAGCAACTGTTGAAGGACGCCCATGTGCTGATTATCGGGCTGGGTGGACTGGGCAATCCGGTGGCTCACTATTTGGCAGCAGCCGGTATCGGAAAAATAACCTTTATGGATGACGATCGCATTGAGTTGCACAACATCCATCGTCAGTTACTCTTTGGAGAAGACGATTGCGGGAAATTCAAAGCGGAAACCGCCGCACTCAAATTGAAAAAACTCTATCCGAAGATCTCTATTGATTTTCAGCTGACGCGTTTTTTCGAATCCAACCCGGACACGATTCCGCCTGGCGTTAGCATGATTGCAGATTGTACCGATAACTTCAACGCTCGCTATGCTATTGATGAAAAGGCGGCTTCATTGAAAATACCCGTCATGTTTGGAGCCGTTCACCAAGCGGAAGGTCAGATCTCACTGTTTCATGCCTCGAGCGGAACGCGTTACTCTGATCTTTATCCGTTGCCGCCAACCTCAACTCTTGTCGGATCGTGCGAAGAAGAGGGCGTGCTTGGCCCGGTGGCAGGCATCATAGGTAGCATGATGGCGACAACCATCATTCAATTTATCACAACCGGAAATACCCGGGCCGATGGTCGGCTGATTCGTTTTGATGGTCATTTGCACGAAACGTTTTCGATACAAATTGAACCGCTATACCGGCAAGCGAAAAAAAGCGACATTCATGCGATCGAACGAGACGAGATTGAACCTCTTCGTATGAAAGAGCCGAGTCTCCTCCTTATCGATGTGCGTGAACCACATGAGCATGACGAATACAACTTGGGAGGTATATGCCGACCTGCCGGAGATATTCTTACTTGGTTCGACGAGCCGTCTTTCGAAAGAACACTCGTGCTTTATTGCAACCATGGCATGCAGTCCCACATAGCCGCCCGGGTTCTGAGTCAAAAAAGACCCGACTTGAAAATCTATCACTTGAAAGATGGAATTAAATCCTTACCAACGGTTGAGTAGCACATAAGAAATGCACACCGATAAGAACTTACATTTGTCCAACAACGTTTCGTTCGATGCATTTTAAAATATACCTCTCCGATGAAGGCTTTGGACATATTGTTCGTCAACGAGCAATCGTAGAGGTATTGCGCGATAAAATACCGTCGCTAGAACTCACCCTTCAAACGCAGACGCACATAGAAGCTGCCGGCAACTATATTCCGAAGGCCAACCTGATAAATCGATTCAACAATATACAATGGGACAAACTACCCAATGGATCGCCTGATCTCGCGAAGATTTCCCAACGCTACGAAAACTATATTGATCAATCGAATCGATTCGTTGAATCGGAGTGTGACGACTTTTCCTTCGATGCTATTCTGAGCGATTTTGTTTACGAGGCATTTCCGATTGGAAGAAAAATGGGCGTAAAAACATTTGGTGTTGCGCATTTCACCTGGGATTGGTTCTTTTCCAAATTGTATCCGCCGCCGGTTCACACTGATGTCATTCGTCATTTTATGTCGATGGCGGAACAAGCTACACGACTCTATTTTCCACCGTTCACTCCGGAAGAAATCATCCAACACTATAAAGGGAAAGCATTGGAAGTGCCTCTGATTTTGCATAGTAAGATTGACCACAAGGAAGTAGACGAATGCGGAAAATTCAAGGTGCTGATTATGGATAGCGGCGCAGGTGTGTTGAGCGACTCCATTCGAAAAGCGCTTGTAAGCGTTGCCAATCTAGATGACTTCCTCTTCTTCGTTTCATCGAAGTTTGAATCAGACCAAGCCAATGTGCGACATATTCCTCAAAACGCCCTCATGGTCGATTATGTAGCCAACATGGACTTGGTTATCGGAAGAGCCGGATTCAATACAATTTCAGAATGTATTGGTTTGCGCACTCCCATGCTGCTCATTGGCGAAGCGATGAATCCGGAAATGAATGAGAATATCTTGCTCCTAAAAAAACAACATTTGGGTTCATTCATCTCGATGCAAACATTTGAAAACGGACTTGGCGCATATCTCCCATCATTCTTACAACATGAGTACAAGATGATTCAAAGCATGATGAACGAGCATGACATTGCATCGAATGGCGCGGAAGTCATAACCCAAGACCTTCTCAACCACTTATGAGAACAATTGTCATTATTCCTGCACGCGGCGGCTCAAAACGCCTTCACAAGAAAAATATTTACCCATTCAAAGGGAAACCACTTATCGCCTATACGATTGATGCTTGCAAGCAGTGCTCATTTGTGCATGACATTTTTGTGAGCAGCGATGATGCGGAGATTTTGAGTACTTCCGAAGAGCTCGGAGCAAAAAGCTTACTGCGTCCTGCGAATCTTGCCGACGACTCCACACCTAAAATTGTCGCGATTCGTCAGGCGGCCAATGCACCTGAAGTGGGACCACTAGATCGCGATGATATTGTGATTGTTGCACAGGCAAATTCTCCGCAGATAACAAGCACCCAATTGAATGAAGCGTATGATTTAATGGTCAAGCACAACTTATGGGAAGTGATGAGTACAGATAGCAACGGCGTGCAAAATGCCGCATTTCGCCTGGTTCGTTATCATGCCCTATTCAATGAATTTTTGAGTGCGCATTGCGGATTTGTCGTGGCTCCTAATATCGATGTGCACACGTTGGAAGACTTGAAGCAATTGGAGAATTAGCGCTTTCGGGCAACGATTGTGATAATGTCAAATAAAGTCGGCTTATCGTTCGCATACCACATTTTTTCGGCAGGCACTTTTCCATTGAGCGCTTCCTTTCGCTTTGACTTATGACGATTGAATGCCTTCCATACGGATGGCAACAATGTCAAATTATGAAGGGGTTTCACCTGGAGTACATCCACCACATCATAACCAACACTATCATAGTACTTGCGTAACATCGAAATATCGAAGTAATAGGTATGCTGAGCGTGAAAATGATACCACCACTTGCCAAACAATCGATGTCCCCAGGAAGAAACATCAATAGTCTGAATAACCATATGATCGCCGCTCTCTTGGTACTTCGCAAGTAATTGTAAATCGCTCATTGGATCGAGCAAATGTTCAATCACATCCGTCATAGTAATGAGCTCAAGCCGTTTCAGCTGTTGTTGTTCCATCCATTCGGGAACACTTTCAATAGTCCCTTGGAAAACATTCTGAAAACCGCTCACGCGCGCCGCTTCAACACATGAAGCGTTGAACTCAATTCCGAACGAATGAAATCCTTCTCTTCTCAGCACTTCCGGTAATAAGCCGTATCGGGTGCCGATATCCAAACTAACCGGCGAATGCGAACTACTCGAGGGGATGTTCTTTTTTATGAGATCAATTAATGGTTTGAACTTGTGCTGAGAAACCGCCTTGCTCAAATCGATTGGCTTTGCATCCATCACGGTGTAAACTTCACCAAGATGCTCCGCCTTGAATCGCGGATTTTGATAAACCAGCGCACATTTAGTGCATTGAACAATGGTAAGCTCGGCGCTGTGATTTCCATCCCAAGGAAAAGTGGTGTATGCAGCGTGAGGATAAAAATCTTTCTCAAAATGATGCATCACCCGATAGGACTCAGACCCACAGAAATTGCATACATCGACTGATTC